>JAXJQT010000041.1:0-1015 GCA_036311025.1 Spirochaetota bacterium | reverse complement strand
GTTTTCATTATTATCTGTAGTACTTTTGACATCTTTGGGAACTTGGGGACTGCCGCAAATGATAGGGAAGTTTTACGCTATCAAATGTGAAGATTCCATCAAAAAAGGTACAATTATTTCAACATTTTTTGCAATCATCGTTGCCGGAGGATGTTATTTTTTAGGAGGTTTCGCACGTTTATATGCCGATTGTGAAGGTATCAAATTGGCAAACGGAAAAATCGCTTTTGACCAGATTGTTCCTACAATGCTAAACTCACTTACTCAATATTCATGGGGAAATCTTATAATTGCAATAGTAATCGTTTTGGTACTTGCGGCTTCTATGTCTACGCTGTCATCTCTTGTACTTACATCAAGCTCGACATTGACACTAGACTTTATTGACCACAAGAAAAATATGTCAGAAAACAAAAAACTCTTAGTAATGAGAATATTCATTGCATTCTTTGTAGCAATATCAGCAATCATCGCAATAATCAAAGATTCATATCCGGGATTTACATTCATTGCACAGATGATGGGAGTTTCTTGGGGAGCATTGGCAGGTGCATTTTTAGCTCCGTTTATGTACGGACTTTACTGGAAAAAAACAACAAAAGCTGCCGTATGGACATGTTTTGCATTCGGTATATTCATTACAATAGTGCAATTAATGTATTCATTCGGAGTAATTACTTTTAATAATGAAGTTTTAAAATATCTATTCGCTTCATCAATCAGAAGCGGTGTAGTATCAATGATAGGCGGAATTATTCTTTTGCCGATTGTAAGTTTATTTACTCCACAAATGCCAAAATCAGCTATCGATGAAATGTTTAACTGCTATGAGAAGAAAGTTCTCGTACCGGTAAAAGAAACTCTTGAAGAAGAGTAAACTTTAAAGTGCAACAGCTTTCGCTGGTTTTAAAGACAATTTGCCGACTGTTGTCGGCGTAAGATTAAAGCTTTGTTCAAAATTTTATAAACCAATTTGGGTTTAAATGACAATTCGCAAGCAAGCTTGCCCTAAAAC
>JAXJQT010000040.1:0-2356 GCA_036311025.1 Spirochaetota bacterium | reverse complement strand
TCTTATGACAGTTCAGATGTTTGGGCTAATCAACATTTATTTCATTTATCACCGGACGGAAAACCGCAAATTGTAGCCGGAGTTCCGCCTGATTATTTCTCAGCTACAGGTCAGCTTTGGGGAAATCCTCACTATAATTGGGAAGAAATGGCAAAAGACGGCTACCAGTGGTGGGTAGACAGAATGACAAATCTGTTAAAACTTGTAGACTGTGTACGTGTAGACCACTTCAGAGGATTTGAAGCATACTGGGAAGTAAAATACGGTGAACCTACAGCTCAAAACGGTCACTGGGTAAAAGCTCCGGGAATGCAATTATTCTCAAGATTCAAAGAAGTATTCGGTGAATCATTAGCTGAAAATATCATTGCAGAAGACTTAGGAATTATCACAAAAGAAGTAACAGAGCTTCGTGATACATTCAATTTCCCTGGAATGAAAATCTTTGAATTTGCACCGTTTGATATGAACGGAATGTATACAAATGATGACGGACAGGTGGTACCTAATCACACTGCTCCTTATTTACCGGACAATTATCCTGAAAACTGTATTGCATATCCGGGAACACATGATAACGATGTAATCCTTGGTTGGTTCCATGATGCCGACGACAAAGCAAAAGGCGACATCTTGAACTACTTACATACAGATTATGAACACTTAAACGAAGCTATCATCAGCAGATTGCTTGAATCTAAAGCAAAAACAGTTGTATTTATGATGCAAGACGTGTTGAGACTCGGTACAGACTGCAGAATGAACAAACCGGGAACTTCTGGTTCACACAACTGGTCATGGAGATTGACTTACGATTTACTTGAAAACAGCAAAGATAAGTTTGCTTCATTAGCAGAAGCAACAAAGAAGGCTGGAAGATAATGGCTTTATTATCCCCTTCTTTGCTGTCAGCCGACTTTTTTGAACTTGGAAACGAGATTAACAACGCCGTAAAATGCGGGGCAGATTGGTTGCATATCGATGTAATGGATTTGCATTTTGTACCGCAATTGACTTTCGGGGCGAAGATTGTACAAGACATCAAAAAGCACGGTGATTATTTCTGCGATGTTCATTTGATGGTTACAAACCCGCAAGATCACATAATGCCGTTTGTAAAAGCCGGAGCCGATTTGATTAATTTTCATCATGAAGCTGCTATTCATGCAGACAGAATGATAGGACAAATTCATGAAAACGGCAAACTTGCAGGTGTAACTATAAATCCAACTACACCGGTAGATGCTATAAAATGGTATTTACCGCTTGTAGATTTGGTTCTTGTGATGAGTGTAAATCCCGGATTTTCTGGACAATCATGCATAGATTACACATTCGCAAAAATAGCCGAGCTCGATAAGCTTCGAAAAGAAAACGGATACAAATATAAAATCGAAATTGACGGCGGAATTTCTAAATCTAACGTAAACAAAGTGCTGGATTTAGGATGTGATGTAGTCGTTGCCGGTTCGGGATTTTTCGGACAAAACGAAGACGGCAGAAAAGAGTTTGCTTCTATCATTCATAGTAAATAAAAATGAATAACTTAAAACCGGAGTCTTATTGATTCCGGTTTTTTTATGGACTAATTCCTATTCAATCATTTCAATAAAACCATTTTTCCACAAAAATATTCTGCAATAAATTGCTGATATTGTTTTTCAGTTTAAACCATACTCATAATTACACCTCTTTTTTTATGACAAATGCAAGCTTACTTTATGTAAAAGAAAATCTACAATATTTAAATGTTCTATTCCATCATGAGATAAATCAACTCTGTCTAGTGAAAGAACATATTTTGGTGATGCATCTGAAATTTTATCATACGCACCAAATTCTCGTTTTATCGTCTCTTCACTGGAAAGCAAGTATGAAACTTGAATAAAGCATTTTTTATTTCCCTTGATAGCAACAAAATCAATTTCACCTTTATAGGTTTTGCCTGTAAACACAGTAAAACCTTGAATTAAAAGTTCATTGTAAATTATGTTCTCCAAAAAGAAAGTATCTTCATAATTAATTGTGTTTGTATTCAAAGTTCGCAAGCCTGTATCTGTGACATAAAATTTATCGTTAGATTCAAGAGCTGCTTTCCCTGAAATATTGTATTTTTTACAAGAATGAAGAATATATGCTTTATGCAATTTTTCAAGATAATTATAGATGGTTCGAGAACTTATCTTTTTTTTGCTTTTTTGCGAATAATAGTTTGCTATATTTTCTGCTGAAAATTCTTTTCCAGCGTTGGACATAATATAAAGTGAAATATCCTTAAATGCACTTCTATCTATTTTACTAGATTTTTTTATTATATCCCTATTCACTATGTTGGAATAAAGATTATCCAAAAAAC
>JAXJQT010000039.1:0-2021 GCA_036311025.1 Spirochaetota bacterium | reverse complement strand
TTAGATGAAAAATATTTAGAAACAGTAGTTTCACTTATAAATAACCGTCCTAGAAAGTGTTTGGGTTTAAAATCACCGTATGAAGTCTTTTGTTGCACTTGACATTACAATGTTCCTTTCTATTGAACAAGTCGCAGACGGAACCGGCTTGTCGGTCGAGGAAATAGAAAAGCTGTAACGGTGAGCAATTAGAAATTAACATAAAACAAGTCAATTAAGAGCGGATTCATTCCGCTTCTTTATCTGTAAGAGTCTTGAACAACTGTTTGTTTTAGCTTCTTTTGTTTACATTTTATTCAGTTTTATTATTATGTAGTGCAATCAGTTTTGGTCATTGTCGGTAACTTTAACAGAACATAAGCATTGTTTACGCTTGTCAAAGAAGTATTTTATAAAGTAAGTTTCTTCATCTTATATAATTTTCATCTTAATCATTAGAAAAAAATAATTTCCGTTTATTTTTGTAGTATTTGATTTCTTATTGTTGCATATTCAGCCATTATGGAATCAATATATAAAAAACTGGTGCATATTAATTTTAATTTAGCTCACTTTTTACGTTATTTGCGAAAACAGAACAATTGGACTCAAGAGCATTTAGCCGAAGTTTCTACAATTGATTACAAACATATTCAACGTTTGGAGAGTGTGAAATACATTAATGATTTTAGATTCTCGACACTTCTGAAATTATTAAATGCATTTGATATAAATATTTTGGATTTTCTGGGATGTATAGTTCCGAATAAAAAAGAATGCGTTTCCGGCGAGATAGACTGCGAGCAGTGGAATGCAGCAAAATCTTTAACTGACTATAAGTCATAGATATTTCATTTTTTTATTAGCTTGCATTCTTTTTTTAGGTATTACATTCCGATAGTTTCCAATTAAAAAGCATTTCATTAAAATTTTCTTTTATAGTGTTAAAAAGATTTTTTTAAGGTATCATAGTTTTTAGGAGTTGAAATGATGAAATTATTACACAAAATTATTGTTTTTTCACTGTTGGTCGTCACACCGTTGCTTTATGCTCAAGTCGATTCTAAAGAGTTGCAAAGTATCGGTGAACGTGAAATTATTTTTGAAAATTATACAGGAAATTACGATTACAAAGAATCTGTTTCCAGTATTGAAGGTATCGGTAAACGTCTTTCGGACGGTTTGAATAATGATTCTGCAAAAAAAGAATATCATTATTTGAATAAATATTCTGTTTACCATTGTATCAGTGAAAATGAGGCTGACAAGTTTAATGCCGATGTTATTTCTATTGATGCCGGTGCAAGAGTTGAACACATCAGAAATGTTCGTTTGATTATTTCTTCATACCTTGTAAATCAATATCGCTACAGTAAAAAGGATGCCGCTACACTTGCCTATTTTATTACTATTTACAATGCTGTTTACCGTCAAGATTTACCATATTTCCAAAACAATTTTAAACCCGTAGTACTCGATTATATCACTGCCGAAAATGCCGGATTGTCATTGAAATTCAGTGAATGGCCGGGTAAATCTCGCATTGTAATTCCGTTAAGTAAAAATCCTCAAAAAGGTAAAGCCGGTGCTTTAAACACTTCTGAACTTTCAAATAAAGACGTCATCGATGCCGCAAAAGTTGAAAATGACGACATGAGCATTAAAGAAAGAAAAGATTTGGTGAAAATAAAAGAGAAAGAAGTCAAAGAACTGGAAAGTGAAATAAAAAAGGATAAGTCTGCCGTAGAAAAAGAAAAAGCCAAAAATGCAAATGACGAAAAAAAGCTTAGTCAAAATAAGCAAACAATAAAAGACCGTGAACTTTGGATTCAAGCAGAAGAAAAAGACATTGCAAAACGAAAAGCCGAAATTGCAAAAATGCCTGACGGTCCGGAAAAAGAAAAGGCTTTAACAGAACTTGCCGAAAGGGAAAAAGCTTTAAATGAAGAAAAGGATGCAGTTGAAAAAGAAAAAGAAAAACTTGCAGAAGAGGAAAAAGCTTTAGAAGCTCAAAAAGCTGAAACATCTGCCAAGGAAAAAGA
>JAXJQT010000038.1:0-1700 GCA_036311025.1 Spirochaetota bacterium | reverse complement strand
CGACACGCTCCAAATGGTTCGTATCCAGTCTTTTGATAAACACAAAAATGCAGCAGAGGAGAAAGTTGTATTTCGAGCAAAAACAATTCGTACAATAAAACGAAGTTTTAACTCGCCGCAAAAAGTAAACAAGAAGATTTTTTCCTTGCCTCGTAATTTTTTTGATTTCAAATGATTATCAATATCAGCGGACGAACAGACATTCCTGCATGGTACACGCCGTGGCTTCTTAATAGATTTCGTGAAAAATTTGTCTATGTTCGCAATCCTTACAATGAGCACCAGATTTCATGTTATCGGCTGCAACCGGAGGTCGTCGATTGCATAATGTTTTGCAGTAAAAACCCGGCTCCGCTTGTACCGCATATCAAAGAACTTTCTGATTTCAATCTTTATTTTCATGTCACTATCACACCATATTCTACAGATGTGGAGCCGAGAGTACCGGAATATACATTTGTCGCAATGGCATTGAAAAAATTGTCTGATATTATCGGGCGAAAAAACGTAGTTTGGCGTTATGACCCGATTTTATTTTTTAAACATTACGATATTGATTTTCATATAAAGCACTTTGCGAATATTGCAAAGTTACTTTCCGGCAGTGTCGACGTGTGCGTTATCAGCTTTCTTGATATATACGAAAAAGTCTCTCGTAATTTTCCGCTGGCAGTTGCTCCGGACAAAAAAGAGATTTTCACAATGGCAAATCACTTTGAAAAGATTGCCAAAGATTGCAATATAAAATTACAATCATGTGCGGAAGCTGTCGATTTATCGGCATTTTCAATCGCACGAACACCTTGCCTGACATCACAAACGCTTTCACAACTTTCCGGAAAAAATGTACAACTGCCGGTTAATTCCGCTATGTTACGCGAAAACTGCGGCTGCTTACCATGGAGAGACATCGGAGCTTACGACACTTGTCCTCACGGTTGCAGGTATTGTTATGCAAACAGTCGTTTTGCCGCAGCCGTGCAAAACTATCAAAATCACAATCCGGGAAGTGCAATTCTCGGCAGTACAATAAAAGATGATGATAAAATCACCCAGTCGCAACAACAAACATTTTTGTCTTCACAATTTTCACTTTTTGACTTTTAAATTTATACAGCTGTTTTTTATACTCATAGGTTTTTAGTTTACTCCGATAATTTATACCGGGAGGGGAACTTTTTTTATGATAGAAATAAAGAACTTACGTGTAGAATTTGACTGCGAGAAAGGAAAACTAAAAGCCTTGCGAGGCGTAGATTTTCAAGTACATCCGGGAGAGATTCTCGGAATTGTAGGAGAATCCGGCTCAGGAAAAAGTGTCACTGCTACATCTATGATGGGACTTTTACCCAAACAAGTAATAAAAAACGGCGAAATATTAATAGACAACACTCCTATCCTCTCACTTTCACATAATCAACAATCAAAACTACGCGGTAATAAAATCAGTATGATTTTTCAGGAACCCGGTCGTTCTTTCGATCCGTTATACAGTATCGGTAAAACTTTTTCAGAAACTCTTTTACGAAACAATCCTGCTCTTTCCAAGGATGAATGTAACAAACGTGCCATAGAATTATTAAAAGAAGTCGGTATTCCCAATCCCGAACAACGATTGAACAACTTTCCTCATCAACTTTCGGGAGGTCAGTTGCAACGTGTAATGATTGCCCTTGCTGTTGCGGCCAATCCTTCATACT
>JAXJQT010000037.1:0-1961 GCA_036311025.1 Spirochaetota bacterium | reverse complement strand
TTTGCCGTTGTTCCTACAGCGAAACAATATGTTCATCGAAGGATTTGATTTCAAAATTGACGGAGCTCTCGATTTGACCGATTTTATGGAAATAGCTTGTATCGACGGTTATCATCACCTAAAAAGTGAATCATTGCCGCCTATCGTAAGTCGTGCATTTCAAGATGACAAAGCTTCAATTTTTGACATTATTCGCAAACAAGACCACCTGTTATTTTTACGTTTTGAATCTTTTGACCCGGTGATACGTCTTATTTCAGAAGCTGCTTCCGATAAAAAAGTTCTTGCGATAAAAATGACACTTTATCGAACTTCAGGCGACTCTCCTATTATCAGAGCTTTGAAAAAAGCGGCTGAAAACGGGAAACAAGTCACCGTAGTGGTAGAACTGAAAGCTCGTTTTGATGAAGCGAGAAATATCAGCTGGGCAAAACAACTCGAACAAGCCGGCTGTCATGTAGTTTACGGAGTTGTAGGACTGAAAACTCACGCAAAAATTGCACTGATAGTCCGTGATGAGGACGACGGAATCAATCGTTACGTTCATCTTGCTACCGGAAACTATAATGATAAAACCGCTAAAATTTATACAGACATAGGACTTTTTACGGCACGGAAAAAATTCGGAAGTGATGCATCAGCAATATTTAATTTATTAACCGGATATTCAGACCCGCCGCGTTGGAAAAAACTTGTTACGGCACCTTTAGACTTACGCAACTTTTTCCTTGAAAAAATCCAGAGAGAAACTCAAAATGCCAAAAAAGGCGGCAAAGGGCAAATTATTGCAAAAATGAACGCTCTTATCGATACAAAAGTGATAGATGCACTATACAAGGCATCCGCTGCCGGCGTAGAAATCACTTTGATAGTACGCGGTATGTGTAGATTAAAAGCCGGTATTCCGGGACTCAGTGAAAATATTACTGTCAGAAGTATTGTCGACGTATTTTTGGAACACTCCCGAATCTTTTGGTTTCATAATCAAGGAAATGATGAACTGTTTCTTTCAAGTGCCGATTGGATGGAACGCAACCTAGATAAACGTGTAGAAATTTTATTCCCGGTTGAAGACTCAACACTTGTCAATGAGATTAAAAAGGTTTTAGAAATAATTTTAAATGACAATAAGAAAACAAGAGTATTACAACCAAACGGAACATATACACATATCCAAACAGAAAAAAATGAGGAAGAACATCGCAGTCAATTAGAATTGTATGATTTTTTCAAAAAACGCAATTCTAAAGACAATCAAAAACAGGTAATTCGTTTTATTCCGAATAAAAAACCTGAAAATGTAGAATAATGCCATTTTACTTTCCTCCCGGGTGTTTTGCAATAGACTTGAACAATCTTATTGTATCACCTGGGGGAAAGTTTCTTTTTGCTGTAAGCCTCACTTAATATTTCCAAACGTAGTACATTGTCAGCAAATTTCACCTTACATTTCACGTATTCATAATTACTTAATTGTCCTCTTTATTAAATTAGAAGAAAAATATTAGTAAAATAATTGTTATTTTGTAGTCAAAATTAACACGTCCTTTGTTTAAAGCAAATAGAGAGATTTTCTCTGATTAACTTTAATTAAGGAGACGCAATAATGCACAATTTTAAACGATTGGAAGATCTGACATTTACCGATGATTTCATGTTTTCGCAAGTCATGAAAAATAAGGAGATTTTCGTTCGATGTTTACTAAAGTAAACATTTCGTTCATGTACTACGTACATTCACCGTATTTGCAAAGAAGTAGTAGAAACGATTCTAGGAATCAAAGTCGGTAGGATTGAATTCTTAACCAGTCAGTATGAGATTGAAATCGACCCGGAATCAAAAACGATAGCAATGGATGTGTAGATTTTCTTTGCAGATTTTCTGATAAGAAAATCGAAAAGAAGAATCGTTTACATGAGTGATAGATGAGTACACAACGTGTACGAATGGAGTATTTCCG
>JAXJQT010000036.1:0-11419 GCA_036311025.1 Spirochaetota bacterium | reverse complement strand
TTTACTCAGGTCAATGATTCTGACAAGGTAGCTAAAAAGTGGCGATTATAAATATTAGTAGATTAGTCTTAATCCCTTTACTCAGGTCAATGATTCTGACGATAAATTCAGTCCTGGATGGACCTTGAGGACGGTTCATTAGTCTTAATCCCTTTACTCAGGTCAATGATTCTGACAGTACCCCATCTAACTTCGCATCACTAAATGACTTATAACACGGTTTCCGCATACCTGCAAGTTTTTTTCTGAAAAAAAAGATTTTTTTCTGTTTTTCCATTTTTTTATCCTTGTAACTCATTTGATATAGCCATTTTACAAATAATCGCAAACCTCCCCCGTTTTTTGGGCTTTTTTGCATTTTCCCGAGGTTTGCGATTATTATACTTTTCCCACTTTTCATACTTTTTACCATATATTGTTCGTTTTTTTCTTACGGAACTCACCGTTGCTTTGCTTGGCCTTTCCTAATCGGAAAGACTTCGTTCGTTCCTTACGAAACTCACCGTTGAACACATCGTTCGAAATATTAATTATGAAAGGTTCAGAATAAATAAAATCTTCATCACTGTTTTACAATTCAATTCTATCCGGAAATGCTTCTTTCCTCATAATTCCCCACATTTTATCAATATAAGACAATGTGTAAAAATTTTCATAATAATGATAATAAAACGCTCCTTTTAATGTCAATTCATAAACTCCGTCTTCTTCCTTTATGAATCCCAAACATTTTGCAATCCAAATCTCAAAGCCATACATCTTTTTAAGAGAAACACCAAAGAACTTTTCAAAATCTGCCGCCCGAATTCTTGTGCTGTATGCCGTCCAGAATAGCCAATAAATCATCCTCTGTCGTTTTGTAAAACGGATAGTAAGAGATGTCGCAAGTTTACCGGAGCCAATCCTCTCACAATAAGACGCAACATCGAAAGTATTAATCTTAAATTGATTATGAAACAAACTCGTTGCAGAACAACCAAATCCTATAAAATTGTCACGCGTCATCGACGAATATCCGGCTTTTTTTTCACTTGAAAATGTCCAAATCGAGTTTCTATCATATCCTTTGGAAAGGCAATAAGATGTAATTGCATCCAATAATTCTCTTTTTTTCTTTTTCGGCAATGAAACAAGTGAACTATTCGTAAAAGAAAAATCAATAAACGGATAGATTGCAATATGATTTGCACCTAACGAAAACGCCTCATCAATATCTGCTTTCAAATCCTCATAAGTTTGTCCAGGCAGTGCAAAAATAAAATCCATTGAAACAGTCTCAAATGCTACTTCTTTTAATGCTGCTTTCATCTTTTTCATATCAACGCTTTTTCGTCCAAGCATTTTTTGATATTTCTCCTGAAAGGACTGTATTCCGATACTGATTTTGGTTACTCCGGCCTCTTTTAAGGTTTGTAAAACTTCCGCCTCTACATTATCCGGATGAAGTTCCACGCCGATTCCCTCTGTAATTATAAAATACGTTTTGAGAGTCTCTATGATTTCCTTTATTCGATTTGCCGCAAGAGCAGGAGTTCCACCACCAAAATAAAGACTGGTCACCTCTTTGCGTTCTTTCTGCTGACCGCCTACAAGATGGATTTCCTGAATCAGAAAATCAATATATTCATCGCATTGTTCTTTTGTATATCGCACTTTACAATATGGACAAAAATTACAAATGCTTTTGCAAAACGGAATATGCACATATATCCCAAAATTTTCACAAGTTGCAAACGGTAGTTTTTGGTCATATTCTTTTCTAAAAGTAAATGGCTTTATCGTCCGCGTAAGCCATGTTCTTGTTAAACTTGTAATAAAACTCATAATTCTCCTAAATGTACTTTAAATATGTTTGAAGCATATCCCAAATAATCCGTATATTTCCTTTAAACAAAAGTGTATATTCCGCCACAAAAAAGTATCCGCATTGCTCGCACAATCCCGGAACTTCGATGCAACGTCCGCAGACAGATAATTTTCCATTCTCCATTACCAAACATTGATGGCATGGTGTCGGAAAACGGTTTTCTATCAGATACGGAAAAGCACTTACCAGGTTAAATACCGGAGTTCCTTCCTTTTTCATTTGTACAATAGTTTCACAACACTTAGCCTTCTCTTCTTTGCTTAAAAAAAGTTCTTTTGTATCCGGATACGGCGTATGAAAATTGAACGATACCGCTCTCACATTTTTCATTTCACGAGCCTTGATACATACGTCACGTATTGTATCCTTATTTATTTGATTAATCGCCATATAAAAACAAATATTGTCTGACGTAGCATTTTGAATATTTTCCATAATGGTATCATACGTATCTCCGCGAATCTCATTATGGCGTTGTTTATCACCATCCAAACTTAAAAGAATCAAATCCGCTTCCGGCAAATCAATCGGGAATGTTCCGTTTGTAACTACATTCACAATCAAAAATCCCATTTTTTTTGCCTCGCTTACCAAATCTCGCAGGGTACGAGTTCCATCCCTCCAAAGAAACGTCTCCCCTCCGCAAAAAAACAAAATACGTACACCCATTTCATATAATTGCTGCATTTCCTGCCGGATTTGTTCATATGGATAAACAATTGCCGTAATGTTATTAACAGAACAATGTTTGCAATGCAAATTACATTTATCTGTCACTATAACAGTCCCCAAAATCGGAGATTTCTTTCTAAAAAGAATTGTTTTAACTCCAAACGTCGCAAAATGTAAAAACGATTTTAATTTCACAACTTCCTCCTTTTCACTGTTTACATTTAAATTCCTTTGTTCACAGACAAAAAAAATATATATTGTACAGATTTTTTTTAAAGTCAATTTAAAAATTAATTAAACTATATATATGCAAAATACTGGAAACAATCTTTAGTAAATTATAATTTTTCATTTTTATCAACTTGCTGAAATCCGCATTGGGTAAATAACCAATGCCGATACCTTAAAGTAAAAAAAACGGGATGACATGAAGCATAAAAATCTTCTGTTATCCCGTTTATATATTTACCTCTTGCGAAGTATTTTCCATTGTACCAATACACCTGCAATTGCAAGAACAGCTATTACAACCAATGCAACCGACCCGTCTGAGGCTATAACAACGTTTTGAAAGTAATCGTTGTATTCAGTAATTGACGTAATGCTTTTTTTGTATCTGAACAAATCTAAAATAAACCACGCATTTGATGTAATCAAATAACCTCCGATAAAAGCCGATATCACCGAGATAACAACTTTCTGGAAAAACAATGCGACAAATCCGCCGGCTATGCACAAAAGCAACTTTATGAAAATATTCCATTCCTGTGCTCCGAACGAAGCCCCGTAACTGTCTAAAAACAACAATACAGAAATAAAACCGGTAAAAAATACACCGAACGAATATATAAAAGTCATCAAAAAGGCAAAAAATACGCCGGCGATTACGGTTATCACCCAAAGCATCGTCTGATTTTCAACAGTTTGCGACAATACACTTTGCGTGAGTATCACACCGAAGATAAAACCTATCACCGCCAAAAGCGGTCTAAACAGAGCTTTACCGCGAAAGCAAAAAATAAAACCGATACCTATAAGTAAAAACGCTAATATCAAAAACTCAATACTGTCCATTTTTAGAAATATCCTACAGATACAAAGCTGTCTTTACCGTATTTAGAAGCTTTCACTTTTACCAAAGCTTCCTGTGCCTTAGAATCTGAATCGTACGGTCCGATTCTCAATCGATAATAAGTTTTGCCGTCTTTCATAAATTCTTTTACATAAGCCGGATAATTGTCCTTTTTATAAAAAGCAGCAACATCATTAGCTGATTTTTCTGATGTAAAAGAACCGATTTGAATAACCCATCTCTTCTGATTTGCAGCAGCTTTTGTAACTTTTTTTTCAGTCACGACTTTAGTTTCTACTGCATTTTTCTTAACAGGTTGAGGAGCTGCTGCAGTTGTCGTTGCTGCGGCTTTTTCTTCCTTTTCACTGTAACTTGATGAATAGCTGACTTTATCATCGATTTTTACTTCCGGCTTTGCAGCTACTGTTTCGACTTTTGCAGGTTAACTGCTTTTTCCTTGAGTTTCTATTTCCGGTTTAGCAACTTCTGCTGCCGGTGTACTTTGAGCGTTTTCAGTTCCTTCTGTAAGCGTAACTTTTTCAGGAGCCGTAACTTCTCCGCTTTCACCGTCAAGCAATTCCATTGTATTTTCATCATCAAAAAATGCAAAATCATCATTGCTTACGATTTCGTCTATAACCTCTTCTGAAGCTACATCTTTATTTTTAGTCACCGGTTTAGATGATGTTGAAAAAACTACGGCAACTACTACCACCGCAATAATCGCAACAAGCAAAACAAAAATTAAAAAAACACGTTCTGTTGTCAGATTGATTGAATAAAATTGTTTCTTCTTTCCTTCGCTTTGGCTTACTTCACTTTGGATTTCATCATCCTTCATTGTACTTTCATTTTCTTGAGACATATCGTCTGACATAATTTTCCCTACCTTTTAATACCTTCATTTTTTAATACTTTCAAAAGCTTCGTTTTTAACTTACTCGGCGTTCCGTTAGTATCAATGCAAACAATATCGACAGTTTTGGCACGTTGGTTTATAAATTCTTTCAATTTTTGACTGCGTAACGTTCGCCATGTTCTAAGCGGCGAATGTCTGTCTCGTTTCCAACCGCGTATGAACAGTCGCCACAAAGCAGCACGCACCACAAACACTTTTTCGCAATACGCATCCAGCCCGGCATCAAAAAGTAACGCCGCACTGATGACAATATTCTCACCCTTATGAACTTGCAACTCTTCGTCCAATAGCTGCAACAAAAATGGTCGCATTAATATGTTCAATTTTTCCAACTGCGTTTTGTCCGAAAAAACTAACGCCCCAAGTCGCTTTCTGTCCACATCGCCGCTGTCAGTCAGCACATCCGCACCAAACTGTCTTGCAATTTCAGATTTCACCTCCGGCAAAGTGTGAGCTTTATGCCCGATTTTATCCATATCTATGACATAAAAACCAAAATCTTCCTTTAAATAACGCTCAGCGGTCGACTTCCCGCTGCAATAAAAACCGGTCAATCCTACAATCATTTACTTCTCTCAATCCTTTTTTCTAAATCAATTGTTTTATTTGCCATCTTTTCGATTTCCACCTTATCAAAGACAGCACACCACGCACACATTCATCTGCTGCCATCATGCACAAAATTCCGAATAGCTTCATTCCCAAAACCACCGACAAAAGTATTCCGCCGCCGACCGATACCAACCACATCGACACAATTCCGATTATCACGGGAAATCTTATATCGCCTGCACCTTTTAATGCCGGAATCGTCACAATATTTACTGAACGCCCGAACTCTTGAAATATACACACCGGCAACAGCGAATATATCAGTGAAATAATAGAGCTGTCATTTGTAAAAAGCGGAATCAAAAACGACTTGCCGAAATATAAAAACAATATCAACACCATCGAAACGCATGTCCCGATTGCCTGATATTGATACAATTTCGAATACGCAGTATCTTTTTCGCCAGCACCGCAATACATCCCGATTTTAATCTGTACGGCAGAACCTAATGCCGACGACACCGTAAAAACAAATCGCAGCAATGTATTAAGATAAGTAAACGCCGACATAGATTGCGTTCCGAATGTGGTAATTACCGAAATAATAACAATTTGCGAACCGCTCCAAAGAATGCTTTCTCCTACGGTCGGCACTCCGATTGCCAAAATTTTCCTTTGAAAACTGCCGGAAACATGAATACACCCACGCAAAGAATAACGCACATCGGAATGATTGCGTATCGCAATCCAAAGTATCACGCAAGCACAGATTTGACTGATTACCGTAGAAAATGCCACGCCCGGCACACCCAAAACAGGAAGCCCGAACAAACCGTAAATACTGATTGCATTTCCCAAAACATTCAAAACACTGGCACAAACCGAAGCTACCATCACGATTTTGGTATATCCGTAAGAGCGTAAAATCGCACCGAAAAGTACGGAGAATGCAGAAAATATTGAGAACGAATTGAATATCAGTAAATATTGTATTGCATATTTTCTTACATCCGGCTCAAGCCGATAAAACGACACCAACGGAAATGTAAGAGCCGTAAAAATAATCGCCAAAAATCCGCCGATGATAAGCGTCATAATCATACCGGCTTGAGATACTCTTTTTGCATCTTCACCGCGTTTTGCTCCGATATATTGTGCTATCAAAATCGAAACTCCGATACCGATGACATTGTGAAGTAATGTCAAAAAAAATACAAATTGGCTTACAAAACCTATCGCCGCCACTGCTGACTGTGAATATCCGCCAAGCATTAATACATCCGTGCTGGACAATGCTACTCGCAACAGATTTTATATTATCAAAGGAAACGCCAAAGATGATAACGACGGCAAAGCTGATTTATTTTTATTACTTATTTCTTTCATGATGTGCAGTACCTAAATAATTTTTTGTAAAAAGAATAATCGCTACGATTTACGTCTCGGGTCAATTTTTTTTAACAATTTGTACACCGGCATGGGCACAATTCCCAAAACCAACGGCAACAGTAAATAGCAATACTTATAAAACGGCAATTTTAAAAGCTTGTAGCCTTCTTTGCGAATTTGAAAATCTACCAGTCGATACTTTAACGATTTGCGGCGTACGGCAGAACGAGTCTCCCGATATTGCAAAAGATTTTCCTGCAAATTAACAAACTTCACTCCGTTTGCTGCCAATCTAAACCAAAGTTCATAATCTTGACTCGTTCTGTATTTTTCATTGTAACCGCCGACAGCTTCCAACACATTGCGTCTTATCATTACGGACGGATGAATCATCGGATTGTAACGAGGCAAAATCGCCGTGATTTGCTCATGATTTGCCGGGACTTTACGACTGCCGATTTCTCGATTTTCATCATCTATTATCAATGCATTACATCCGACGATGCCGATTTGCTCATGTTCATAAAAAAAATTTATTTGTTTTTCCAAGCGAGTCGGCTCACAAATATCATCATCATCCATACGACAAATATATCGAGAATCCGCCGAAACTTTTTTTAATGCTTCATTCAGGGAATAAGTCAAACCTTTGTTTTCACTGTTGGAATAAACACGAATTCTACTGTCCCGGCACTTATATTCATCTAAAATCCCACTCGTATCATCCGTCGATGCGTCATTTATCACAATCAATTCAAAATCAGAAAAAGTCTGATTTAAAATACTGTCTAAAGATTGACGAATAAATCTCGCTCCGTTGTGTGATGCCATCAAAACACTGATTTCAGCCATTGTTATTTTCCTCCGGCACAAAGCACCAAAGTCGTCTGTGTCCGCTGTGTGTCGAATCTACATAAACCGCCGTAAGCTTACCGTCTTTCAATATCGGACGCGGGTGCAAATCACAACGTTTTGCATCTCTGTAAGCCAACGGTGAAAACAATTTGTTTTCTGCAATCAACTTGCGGTCGAGTCTGTCATAAACACAAAGTTTCATCATACCGCTGCGATCCGGGTAAGAGTCTGTCACCAAATATCTACCGCAAAATGTCGGATGACCGTCCTCTGTCAATACTCCCGGTGCTTCCGGGCGATAATACCCGGTCTGTACATCGATACAATAATATCCGTCACGCCCTCCTAGTCGCATCCAACCTCCGACGTGAGTTTCATCGATAAAATTACAATGGGACACCATGCCTTCATCTGCCAATAACGCAAGATAACCGTCGGTAAGTCGTGCAAAATAAAGCCGTGAATGTTTTACTCCGTTATTATCAAACCAGCGATAAAGGAAAATACATCTCTTGCCGTCCGGTGAAAGCTGTATATGGTTAATCTTCTGTTTTGTATTATCAACACCTTTTAAATCCTGCGACAAATCTGCAAATGAAAAAAGTAATTTCGTCTGTCCGGTTTTTAGGTTTACCGAAAAAAGCCCATCATTTTCTGCCGACGGAAACTTAGCCGGATTTACATCACGTGTCGCATAGCCGTATTCCGGACGAAGATATGTGATTCTGTCAAAATTTAATGACAAACCTATATCACAACCGGGAACCGCACTGTAAACAGGGAAAGGAATATGAATTTCTTCCCCGGTTAATGCATTTATCTTCCTGCTGCAAAGTCCTTTGTTCAACTGAGTCGAATCCTTTTCCAATGAATCGAAACAGTTATAAATAAGAAAATTATTTTCCAACCACGTCGCCAAAGCACCTTGTTGCAAATTATACGCACCAGTTACGGCAAGCATTTTGTTATCTACACATATTCCCGCATTTCCGCCGGGCAAAATTTTATGATAAAGCAAATAGCCTTTTTCATTTACCGGACTGCGGTCGTAATATCCGAAAAAACAATCATCTTCACTGCAAGCGACTATGTCCCAGCCGGGAGAAAGTTCTGCGTCATTTTTACTGCGAAACATCATGTAGTTAAGAGTGACATAACTTTTTTTCAATATTTTTTTCATTTTCGGATAACGTGACAACGTAGAAGCAATAAGCCGTTCAGCCTTAGAATAAGTTTCTCGATTCTTTTTTTCCGGTTGGTTTTCTTGATTGTCCGCATAAATCTGCCGTCCCAAACTTGCAAAATAAAGCTCTTGGTAACGTTGAGAAACCTTGCGGCAATCAAACTGTTGTATCATCAGCTCTCTTTTTCCAGCAAACTTATCTTTGTCTTTATAAAATTTATCAAATGCCTGCGTAATTTCTCGTGCATTACCGGTCTGAAAATATAACGCCGCCGGCAATTCTTTGTGTGACGGAATATCTGAAAGTACCGCCGGCAAATTACAAGACAACGCTTCCAGCACACTGTTTGGAAGTCCCTCAGAAAATGACGCCGATACAAAAACATCAGACGCAGCCAAATAATCACGAATCTGCGACGAGGCACCTGCGTAAATAATGCAAGAGTTTTGTTTGTTCAACTTTTCAATTTCCGATCTTAATTCCCCGTCACCTACAATTACAAGATATTGCTTTTGTGACTGCACGCTTTTGGAAGCAAAATTCGTGTTTAGTTTTACAAATCGGATAAATGCTTCCGCCAGATTTATCGGGTCTTTTCTCGGAATAAGGGAACCTGTAGTAATCCAAATAAAACCGTCAGTCGGCAAGTTCAATTTTTCTCGCAGCTTTATTTTTTCATCATTATCAACAGCCGGTGTAAACCTTTGCGTGTCTACACCGTTAGAAATCACACTCGACTCAATGCCGACTTTTTTTATCATGTCATGAATAAAATGCGAACAAGCAACGTTGTATTTATTTCTTTGCAAAATCGTACTGTGATACAACGCAATCATCGTTCCTTTTGCCTTTCCGTATTTCATGCAATAGTCATGATAAGGATAGTTGCGAACGGAACAAATACTCGGTAAGTCGGCAAAACTTTTTGCAATGCTGTCGGCACGCAGTCCCGTCGTGTGCAATAAATGAATTTGATATTCTTCCATTACATGAGCAAGCTTTTTCTTGATAAGAAAAATGCCTTCTACTCGTGATAAGTTTAATGATATTACCGGAATGCCGGACTGCGAAAACTTATCCTGCATAGAATCTTTCGGTTCCGGCGAAAGTGTAATCACAATGGGATTGAAATTATCCCGATTCAAGTATTTTACAATGTTCAACAGCTGCATCACCGGGCCGCTGCGACGTAATGTAGATACGATATAAGCAATATTTATTTTCATATTATTTCCTGCAATAAAAAGAAATGTTTCAAATTTAGAAAAAACAACCGAAAAGATAATAAAAACGCTCTAAATTAACATAAAAAATATTTTTATAAAAGAAATCTTTTGGTATTATGCGGCATTCCATGACCGAAATATAATTTAAAGAAAACAAAATAGGTGGTTATTTTTTTATGGGACTTGCATTAAAAAATAAAATTGTACTTATAGAAAGTGACGAAATACTCAAGCAATATCTGAAAGAACGACTGAACAAAGCCGGAATCGAAGTTATATGCTGTAAGGACGGTTTTGAAGGTTCGCTGAAAATAAAAAATGAAAATCCTGATTTAATAATTTCTTCATGCAAAATAGAACGAGTCGACATTTTCACTTTGATACGTGAAAAGAATGAATATAAATCAACCGTAGACATTCCCGTAATAGTACTGGAAGATGAACGCAACGCCGACATGGAAAAGCAACTTGCCGAATTGCGTGTTTCTTCCATTCAACTCAAACCTTTAAAAGTCGATTTGCTGTTCAGAAACATTTGCAATCTTTTAGGTTGTCGTATAGATTTCGATCGTACCAGAAGTATAATCGATGCACATATAAATGAAGATATACTTTTTGTGGAAATATCAGACGGAATGAATGCGGAAAAAATCGATTTATTGACATACAAAATCCGCAGTATGATAGAAGATTACGGAAAAATTCTTACAAAGGTTTTGATAATCTGTTCAAACATCAACAATTCTCCGAAACTCGGAATAAAACTTGAACACCTTATTACCTCTATTACCGACGAAACTGCAGCCGTCACATCGACAATAAGAATTTTGACTCCGAAAAATTCTGCCGTAGCAAAAGCAATCACTGAAAACAAAAAATATTACGGTATTCCGATTGTCGAAAACTTGTCCGATGCAATAAGCAGTTTCGGGAAAATAAATGTTTTCGCACACGAGTCGGAAGTCGACGAAATCAACACGTTGATTTTGACATCGACAAATGAAAAAATATCAGTTTATTTACCGATGGATTTGCATTTTGCAAGTGAAGACAACCCTATGAAATCACAATACACCGTCGCTATCATCGATGATGATTTGACGATTTTGGAATATTTAGAAACTGTATTCGAAAGTGACGGCTGGAAAACTATACCGTACGAAAGTCCCGTTACTTTTATAAAAGAGTTGCCGTACACGCGTCCGGATGTAATTTTGTTGGATTTGATGATGCCGAAAATCAACGGTATACAAGTAATTCAATATTTGAAAAAAAATAAAATAAATATTCCGATTGTAGTAATCACGGCTATATCGCAAAAAGAAGTTATCACACGTGTAAAAGAATACGGAGTTTCATATTTTCTTACAAAACCGCTTCATATGAATGTTATTTTAGATACCGCAAAAGATGCACTGGGTATCAGTTAGGAGTATAAAAATGGAGTTAGCAGATTTTTCACAACAATTAGGTTCTGACCGACCGGCTCCCGGCGGCGGAGCTGCGGCAGGTTATATATTGTCATTGGCGGCAGCAGCTGCACAAAAAGCGATGGTATTTTCAAAACCGGAAAATTACAATGAATTTCGCGGTTTTTTAGAAATGGTCAGAAAAGACGGTTTGTACCTTTGTGACGAAGACCAGCGAACTTTTTTGGAATGGCAAAACGCCAGAAAGTTACCG
>JAXJQT010000035.1:0-2829 GCA_036311025.1 Spirochaetota bacterium | reverse complement strand
GTAGACTCACCGATCATCAAGTTATGAACCAATTTTACGTATTTTAAAATCGACTCATCAAACTCATCTCCGCCGACACGAATCGCATTTGAGATAACCATACCGCCCAATGAAATTACAGAAATTTCAGAAGTACCACCACCGATATCACAAATCATATTACCGGCAGGTTCGTCGATTGCAATATTTGCACCGATTGCCGCAGCCATTGATTCTTCGATAAGGAAAATCTCACGTGCACCGGCTTGTTCTGCAGCCTCTTTTACGGCACGTCTTTCAACTTCAGTGATACATGACGGAATACCGATTGCAATTCTCGGTTTTGTTTTTAAAATATTTTTAGGTGATACCTTTTCTATAAAATATTTAATCATTTTTTCAGTAGTTTCAAAATCTGCAATTACACCGTCACGTAAAGGACGAATCGCTATTATTTCGCGGTGTGTTCTACCAAGCATTTTTTTAGCTTCCAAACCACACGCTATTACTTTTTTGGTACCGCGTTCTACCGCTACAACTGACGGCTCGGAAAGAACAATACCGCGTCCTTTTACATGAACTAACGTATTTGCCGTTCCTAAGTCAATTCCCAAATCCAATGAAAATAAATCAGATAGTCTTCCCATAATCCCACCTCTTTTCTATAAAAATATCTATCGATAACAAACGTCACAAACAACTATTTGTTAATTTTATAATCGTTTTCCGGCTCTTAAATGTCCCGGATCAATCTCAATAGTTTTACGCCATTGAGCTCTTGCTTTTATATTATCGTGGTAATAAAGATAGTAAATCTCACCACGTTGAAAATATGCCTCGGCATTATTTTCATTCAATTCAATTGTTTTATCGTAATAATGCAAAGCCTTTTCATATTTACCTTGTTCAAAACAAATCATCCCCAAAGTAAACATTGCTTTCTCTTTATTTTTTATTTGAGCAGAAACATCCGCTGTCTCTTGCAAATATTTTATTGCCTCGTCCATCTTTCCCATACGATAGCAATTTATTCCTATAGAGAGCAACGCCAAATCATTTTTCTCCAAATCTTGAGACCGCAACAATATTTGATTTGCCTTTTCATATTCACCTATATAAGAATAAACCAAACTCAAAACATAAAGCAAATCAATACGTTCATTTCCGCATTTTATAGCTCTGTTCAAATACTCAATACTTTGATTGTAATATCCTTTTCCGTAATGATAGTAAATCTTACCGATACAAAAATAAACATTCCCTAATAAGTCTGCACCGGAATAAACAATAGGAACTTTTCGTAAATCAGCCAAAGCCAATGAAAAATAAACACTTTGCTTATTTTTATCATGTTCAGCTTCACCTAACAGATAATAAGAAAATCCTCTGTATACCAAAAACTCAGGCTGCAACGGATTGTCACGCAACTCACCGTCCATTTTTTCTATCAGTTCAATATAATTTTTATTGGAATACAGCACACTGTAAGATTCTTTTACGGCAATCTTTTTTTGCTTGTCATTTTGAACATGACGCACACAAAAAGTCACAGCCCAAATGACTGCACCCAAAATTGCTACTATAATCAATGCATTGATAAATATAAGAATGTAATGTTTTCTTGCATTTTTTCTGCCTACATAAGGCTGATATCCATAGTTCAAAACTTTATCCTAAACAAATTTGCTCTGAAATAAAAACAGTGTTTCATATAATAAATACAGCTTATTGTCAATGAAACAAGGATGAATCCCCGTATGATTTATATTTACCGTCGCTATGACTCGTTATTATTCATAGAATCCTTTATCTGACGAATCTTTTCCAATCTCTTAGCCATAGTCTGTTCAAATCCGAAATTTTTAGGTTTGTAATAAGTTTTGTTTTTTAACTTATCAGGCAAACACTGCATTCCGGTAATAGGCATTTCATAATCATGAGCATATTTGTACCCTTTCGAATAGCCGGCCTCTTCCATTAACTTGGTAGGAGCATTGCGAATGTGAAGCGGTACGGGTAAATCGGGAAAAGCTTCTATATCACGACTGATTTCTTCCAACGCCGTATAAAGAGAATTTGACTTGGGAGCTAATGCGTTATAAACGACAGCTTGCAATATAGACAGTGTAGCCTCAGGCAGCCCCAAAGATTGCAACGCCTCTTTTGCCGCTATCGCTACTTGTAACGCCTGCGGATCGGCAAGACCGATATCTTCACTGCTGCATTGAATCACTCGACGCATTACCGACATCGGATCATCACCGCTTTTTAATATTCTCACAGCATAATACAAAGCTGCATCGGCATCGGAATTACGCATAGATTTATGAAGTGCCGACAAATAATCATAATGATAATCTCCGTTTTTGTCATAGCTCGGAAGTCGTCCTTGCAAAACTTTTTGGATTATTTCCTTTGTAATGACGACTTTTTTACCGCTTCCGGCTTCGTATGACAATTTTACAGCCATTTCCATTATTCCCAATGCACGCCTTGCATCACCGCCGGCAATATTTGCGATGTCCGCCAAAAGCTCGTCCGGAAAATCAAGTTCCGCCTCTGTTGATTCACGAGATTTTTCCAGACCACGCTGTAAAATTTTCATTAATTCATCATGTTCCAGCGGTTTAAGAATAAAAACTCGCATTCTTGAAAGTAACGGAGAAATTACTGAAAATGACGGATTTTCCGTAGTAGCACCGATTAAAACTATCGAACCGTTTTCTACGTACGACAAAAATGCGTCTTGCTGTGCTTTGTTAAATCGATGAATTTCATCGATAAAAAGAATGGTCTTTTGATGGAAAAAATTAAACTTTTCCTCTGCATCTTTCATAATATCTTTTACTT
>JAXJQT010000034.1:0-1830 GCA_036311025.1 Spirochaetota bacterium | reverse complement strand
ATACGGCAAAATGGAATCTATGTTTTTACCGGCGAGTTTCTTTGCCGATTTTTTGAAGTTGAGATTAAAAAAAACAAACAATCCGACTAAAAGCGGAAGTAACAAAAACAAATAAAATATTTTAGTATTTTCAAACATTAATGCAATCTCCTAAAAAGGAATGAGTATCCGCATAATCCCAAAAGAAATAATAAACCGCCGATGGCAGCGATAGGGTAACCGATACTTTTAAAACGAGTAAAGTTAATAGTTTCAATTTTTTGCTTTTCAAGTTGATTTATCTCAGCAAAAGCTTGTTCGATGTTGTTTGAAGTAGATGCATGGAAAAACTTCCCGCCGGTTTCTTTGGCGATACTTCCCAATAATTCAAAATCAAGCTCTTCGCTGCTTCCGATACCTACTGTGTAAACTTTTATTCCAAGTTGCTTTGCAATATCAGTAGCTGCTTGCGGTGTGATTTCACCGGAATTATTTTTTCCGTCCGTTACGAGAATCAAAATCTTTGATTTATTTTCAGTATTATCTTCTAGCTTTATAAGTCGATTGATTGCACTTGCCATTCCGACACCGATTGAAGTTGTACCTTCTTTACGTGGGTCAATCTCAATTTTTGCAATGATACGTTTGAGTAAATCAATATTTGTGGTTGCCGGCGATTTTATCATTGAATTTGTAGAAAACACGACGATTCCCATTCTGTCATTTTTTCGCATTTCTACAAAGTTTGCCAAAATCCCTTTTGCGACATTGATTCTGGTATTATTTTTATAATCTTTTATTAACATACTCGGAGATGTATCTAATGCAATTACGATATCAATCCCGGTAGAAACGATTTTTTCACGTTGTATTCCGTGTTGCGGTCTTGTAAGACTGAATGCCATAAGAAAAAGTCCTATGAACAATAAGGCAACACTTATATAATGAGCGATTACACGCCATGATTTTCGTTGTTTAAAACCAGCAATAGCACTGACAAATGCTCCGTGTTTTATAATCTTTTCGGAAAATAAATAATAAAGCAGTGTAAGAAGCGGTAATAACAGAAATAAAAAACCTAAAAGATTGTCGAATCTAAATGTTTTCATTATTTAGCTCCTGTTTACCGATTTCGTTGATTTTGCTTCCGAATTGACGGATATTTTGTACGTAATCATTAAAAACGTCTTGATTGATATTAGCT
This sequence comes from Spirochaetota bacterium, assembly GCA_036311025.1. Lineage (GTDB taxonomy): Bacteria > Spirochaetota > GWE2-31-10 > GWE2-31-10 > GWE2-31-10 > RGIG8597. Next base: position 647 of record JAXJQT010000034.1, on the reverse strand, counting down.
TTTGCAAATTTTACCATATCCATAGAATTGAAAACTGCAGCAATATTTGAAACTAAAACATCGTCGATGTTTGCATTACGCATAGAACGCAAAAGCTCACGCGTAGTTTCGGATTTTGCATTTGAGTTTGCTTCAAAATTAAAAGTTTGTGTGATAAGTTCTTTTAATGCACAGCTTATGCCGGACAATCGTATTTCTGTTTCTTTGCGGTCAGCAGAATATGCGGAGTTAGTTTCCATCATAAATAAAAACTTTTCGTATGGGGACAATTTATCTAAAGGATCGCAAGATTCTTCTTCACTAAGCATTTTTGAACGAAGTCTTTTTATAACATAGCGGTAAATAATAACAGCTAAGATTGACAAGATGACAACTATCAATGCCAAAAGTAACCAGCCTTCAAAATATAAACGAAACTTTTCTTGAGGCAAAGACGCACGCAATTCGATAGTAGACGGATCTTCAACTTTTTTTAAAGCTTCTTCTTCTTCCTTTGTAAGAACCGGCAAAACATTAAAAGTTTGATTGTCCGTAGAAAATATAGCTACAGTTCCGTCAGAAAACGAAACAGGGACAGACATTTTTATATCTTTTTGTTCGCCCGGTATAAATGATGTCATTTCGCCGCTTACAAGAGTCGTCTGGTT
>JAXJQT010000033.1:0-2391 GCA_036311025.1 Spirochaetota bacterium | reverse complement strand
CATCTACCCCTCCCGATATTCCTAAAAATCAAAAACTTTTTTCTCCCCGCAAAAAAAGCTTCGATACGGTAAAGCAAAAATGTGTATTAAATGAAATTGATTATTTCTTGAAGTTGCTTTAATGCTTCTTTTGAATAATCTTTTAATTTTTTATTTTCTAAAGTATGAGCATTTTCAATGCGTGAAAGCTTGTTGTAATTTTCCGGCTCTTCTACAATCGGATATTCAGCAAAACGTTTCAATGTTTCGTCTAAACGTTTTTCTAAACTTTCCTTGTTGTTTCCGGTAACTTCAACTTCCAAATAAGGATTTCTTAAATCATTGAACTTTGACAGCTCTATACTTACGTCATCATTAGTAAAAAGTGTTGTAGTTTTTACATTATAATAGAAGATACAAAAACCTTCGGAAAGAAATTTCGCAATAGTACGGAAAGTTTCTTCTTCACATTCATATTCGTATTCAACATTTTGCTCTATGCGATTAACAAGAGTTTTATTTTTTAATGTAACAACATATTTGCTGTTATCAAGAATACGCAATCTAATGAATTGAAAATCTTCTTCCGGAATTTTTAATTCTGTAAGTTTATTTATAATCTCGATGTTTTTCTTTGAAATTTTGTGGACACTGTCGGAAATTACAGGACACCAAGGATCGTCGTTTTCAGTCCACCAAAAACCCATTTTTACGGAAGTGCCAACTTTTTTGAATTCATTTTCAAGTAAAGAAGTGACAGAATCATAGTTAAGAACTTTGAATTTTTTTTCAATTTCAAATGACATAAGATTAGAATTTCCTTGCTAAAAGTTAGTTTTAAGGCACTTTCAGAAAAAAAGCATGTCTTTTAAATCTGAATTCATAAAAGCCGTCATCCTTATAACTATTTGAATTCTGCTTGTCAAATAATTTTTTTAAATAATCTCAAAAAAAAATTATAAGCCTTTTTTTATCGCATTTCATTGACGGCATTTTTATAATTTTTTATAGTCACGTATCATAATTAAATAGAAGAGGAAATATATGTCAAAAAAACCTTATGTTCTTATTATCAGAGATGGCTGGGGATATAACCCGGACTTTAGATACAATGCAGTATACAATGCAAAAACTCCTAATCACGATAAATATGTGAAAGATTATCCTACGGCTTTGATTGTTCCGTCTGGAGAAAATGTAGGTTTACCGTCAGGAAATCAAGGTTCAAGTGAAGTAGGACATTTAAACATGGGAGCCGGTCGTGTTGTTTATCAGTCACTTGTTCGTATCAGTAATACTATTTTGAACGGTAGTTTTTTTTGAAATTAAGCCGTTCTTGGATGCAATGAATAAGGTAAAAGAGAATGGTTCTACTTTACACTTATGGGGATTGGTTCAAGACCAGGGAGTTCATGCACACAACGAACATTGTGTGGCTTTGTTGGAATTGGCAGCAAAAATGGGATTAAAGAAAAATCAAGTTGTAATTCACGTATTTTCTGACGGTCGTGATACAGCTCCTAGAAGTACTGAAGGTTTTATCAAAGTTTTAGATGATGCTACAAATAAATACGGTGTAGGTGTAATCGGTTCTATCGTCGGTAGATACTATGCAATGGACCGTGATACAAACTGGGACAGAGTAAAAATCGCTTATGATATGCTTACTACAGGTGAAGCACCTAAGTTTGATAATATTTATGCGGCTGTTGCAGATGCGTATGCTAAGGATGAAAACGATGAGTTTATCAAACCTCGTATTACTCCGGATTTCGCTCCGGTATCAGATAATGATGCCGTAATTTTCTTCAATTACCGATTGGACAGAACTCGTGAAATGACAAAAGCATTTGTTCTTGACGGTTTTAATGAATTTCAGACAAAAGATATTAAAAATCTTGATTATGTATGTTTTACGGAATATTACGACGGCGTTGCTTCGTCATCAAGAGCAAACGTACAGATTGCATTCCCTAATGTTGAATTGACTAATTTGTTCGGACAATATCTTGCTGATAACGGAAAAACTCAGTTGCGTATTGCCGAAACTGAAAAATTTGCACACGTTACATTCTTTTTTAACGGACAGTCTGATGTTCAATTTGCAACGGAAGAAAGAATTTTGGTTCCTTCTCCTAAAGTTGAAACATATGATTTGCAACCTGAAATGAGTGCTTACGAAGTAAAAGACAAAGCTGTAGAAGCTATCAACAGCGGGAAATATGATGTCGTGATATTAAACTATGCAAATCCGGATATGGTAGGACACACAGGTGTTTATGATGCTGCAGTAAAAGCTTGTGCTGTAGTAGACGAATGTGTAGGTGCCGTAGTAGACGCTGCATTGGCAAATGACGGGGTGGTTCTTGTAACTGCTGACCACGGTAATGCAGAACAGATGGTTGATTACAT
>JAXJQT010000032.1:0-2085 GCA_036311025.1 Spirochaetota bacterium | reverse complement strand
TTATTAGCCTTTGGTGATTCAATTGAAAAGGTATCAAAAGTTACCGGACTTTCGATTGAGGAAATAGAAAAATTATAGATTTTAACCACAAGGAGGCAAAAAAACGCCTCCTTTTTTATGTTCGTATGTGCAAATTTTATTAAACAAATCTTTTGTATTAAAAAACATTTTGTTTCTGTATATAAACTTTAAGGTTCCGGCATCATCCTTTAGTTCAACTCCTAAAACAGTTCCCGATAAAAAATCATTTAATTATATATTAAATGATGCTTTTATAATGTACAAAAGCACGAAACATTTTGCTATATTATCATTCAAGATTTGGAGGCTATGTATGATTTGTATGAATGAAATCGACCGTTTGATAGATGTTGCTTTTTATGAAGATTTTGCACAGTCGGGAGATGTTACTACCGATGCAATATTTACTCAAGGACAAGGTAACGGGACTTATATTTTAAAAGCTAAGGACAAAGGTATACTTTGCGGAAGACAGATTTTTGAAAGAGTTTTTAATAAAATCGATTCGTCATTAAAAGTTACTTTCTTTTATTCTGATTCCGATTCTCTTTCTTATGGTGATATTGTAGCCAAGATTGAAGGGAACATTTCTTCAATATTAAAAGGTGAACGAACTGCATTAAATTTCATTTCATATCTCAGCGGCATTGCTTCAAAATCTGCCGAGTTTGCAAAAGCCGCAGCTCCGGTGAAGATTCTTGATACCAGAAAAACATTGCCGGCATATCGTCATCTTGCAAAATATGCGGTAACATGCGGCGGTGCGGTAAATCATCGTATCGGTTTGCATGATATGGTAATGATAAAAGATAATCACAGTGACGGCTGCGGCGGTATCAGTGAAGCCGTAAAAAGAGTGCGTGAAAAATGGGGAAATAAATACAAAATTGAAGTAGAGACCAGAAATCTTGACGAAGTGCAAGAAGCATTAAAACTGGATATCGACCGAATAATGCTTGACAATATGGACAATCAAACCATGATTGAAGCAGTCAAACTTATTAATAAAAAAACTGAAGTTGAAGCTTCCGGTAATATGACTTTGGAACGCGTAAAGATTCTCTCCTCATCCGGCTTAGATTATATTTCTGTCGGTGAGCTGACACATACAGTAAAGATTTTTGATTTTTCATTGATAAAAGATTGATAAGACAAAGGAGTGTAATTTATGCAAAAAGTTTATGATGTACTTGTTGTGGGAACCGGAATTGCCGGATTAAGCTGTGCTATTTACCTAAAGGAAGCTGGACTTGATGTTGCGGTAATCACTAAAACTGACGAAGCTTGTGAATGCAATTCTTTTCTTGCTCAAGGCGGAATCATTGCATGGAATCCGGAAGATGATCCGAAATTGTTATACAAAGATATTTTGGAAGCCGGTTGTTATTATAACAATACTGCAGCAGTTAAGATGTTGTCCGAAACAGGACCGAAACAAGTTTTTGATTTTTTAATAGATAAAATCGGAATAAAGTTCAGTACAAATGACTCCGGAGAACTCGACTACACAGAAGAGGCTGCACATTCAAAACGCAGAATTCTCCATTATGAAGATCACACCGGCGATGAAATCATCAGGCAATTATTGTCTTATGCACAAAAAATCGGTTTAAAAATACTTACATCTCACACATCGATAGATTTGATTACAAATAATCATCACAGTGTAGACAAACAAGAAATTTACAGAAAACGTGAAGTCATGGGTGTTTATGTATTAAATAATCTTGACGGATGTGTAGAAAAATTACTTGCTCATAAAGTTGTATTGGCAACCGGCGGAATCGGTGAAATCTTTCAGCATACTACCAATCCGTCATCTGCTACCGGAGACGGCTTAAGTATGGCACACAGAGCCGGTGCGGATATTATCAATGCCGAGTTTGTTCAGTTTCATCCTACAGCATTGTTTCATCGTGATATAAAACGTTTTTTGATTTCCGAGTCTCTGCGTGGCGAGGGTGCAAAACTTTTAAACAGAGACGGCAAAGAGTTCATGGGACGTTACAGCCATTTAAAAGAATTGGCTCCGCGTGATGTTGTAGCACGTGCAATATATGAAGA
>JAXJQT010000031.1:0-1761 GCA_036311025.1 Spirochaetota bacterium | reverse complement strand
GGAAAAGATGTTTTTGAATTTCGTCGCGGTGGTTATAAACACGTAGCGGCTCCTGTAGTCGCTTCACCGGTAGCAGTAGCAGCACCTGCGGCTGTAAGTCCTGCTCCGGTAGTAACAGCTGCACCGACAGCAGAACCTGCAGTGGAAAAATCTGCCGCAGCACCTGCAAGTACTGCAACATCAAGCAATCTTTATGAAGTAAAATCACCATTGGTAGGTACATTTTATGCATCTTCTAAACCGGGTGCTCCGGCATTTGTAGAAGTCGGCGTAAAAGTTACAAAAGGTCAAAAGCTTTGTATCGTAGAAGCTATGAAAAATTTCAATGAAATAGAAAGTGAAGTTAACGGTGTTGTTCGTGAAGTTTTATTGAAAGACGGAGATTTGGTAGAATACGGAAAAGTTCTGTTCAGAATTGAAAAAGAGTAATCGGGAAGGACGATATGATAAAAAAGGTTTTAGTTGCAAACCGAGGCGAAATTGCTGTGAGAATTATCAGAGCAGCAAAAGAGCTGGGTATCCGGACTGTTGCTGTTTATTCTGAAGCAGATAAAAATTCTTTGCATGTTAAATTAGCAGATCAATCTGTTTGTATCGGTCCGGCATTAAGTTCAAAAAGTTATTTAGCTTATCAAAATTTATTAGGAGCTGCAGAAGCTACAAAGGCTGATGCTATACATCCGGGATATGGTTTCCTTTCGGAAAATGCAGACTTCGCGGATGCTTGTGATGCGTTGGGGATAAAATTTATCGGGCCCAGCAGTGATGCTATTCGTTCATTAGGTGATAAAGCTACTGCTCGTAAAACTATGCGTGAAGCAGGCGTTCCTATTACTCCGGGAAGTAAAGATATTATCGCTACAGAAAAAGAAGCGTTAAAAGCCGCAAAAGAAATCGGTTATCCGGTGATTATCAAAGCCAGTGCCGGCGGTGGCGGAAAAGGTATGCGTATTGCACACAATGAAGATGAATTAATTGACAGTTATTTGATGGCTTCTAATGAAGCAAAAGCGTCTTTTAACAATCCTGATGTGTACATGGAACGCTATATTGAAAATCCACGCCATATTGAAGTTCAGATACTCGGTGATCAGCACGGTAATGTTGTTCATTTGTTTGAACGAGATTGTTCTCTTCAACGTCGCCACCAAAAATTATTGGAAGAAGCTCCGTCTCCTACATTAGATGCGGAAACAAGACGAAAAATGGGGGAAGCTGCAGTAAAGGCTGCTAAAGCGGCAAATTATTCTTCTGCAGGAACAATCGAATTTATTATGACGCCGGAAGGTGAGTTCTTTTTCATGGAAATGAATACAAGAATTCAGGTTGAACATCCGGTAACAGAAATGATTTCCGGTCAAGATTTGATAAAAGAGCAATTTAGAATTGCTTCCGGAGAACAATTGTCTTTTAAACAAGAGGATTTATTTGTAAACGGTCATTCGATAGAGTGTCGTATCAATGCAGAAGATTCAGAAAAGAATTTTATGCCTTGTCCGGGAAAAGTGACAAAATATATTGTACCCGGCGGAAACGGAATTCGTGTCGATTCGGCAGTTTATGAAGGATATACGATTCTTCCGTTCTATGACAGTATGATTGCTAAATTGATTGTTCACGGAAAAAATCGTCAAGAAGCTATTAATAAGATGAAACGAGCCTTGGGTGAGTTTGTTATCGAGGGCGTTAAAACAACTATTCCGTTTCATCAACGAATTCTTGAAGACAGTGATTTTCTTGCCGGTAATATAACAACTCATT
>JAXJQT010000030.1:0-3846 GCA_036311025.1 Spirochaetota bacterium | reverse complement strand
TCGTCGCAAGGATTTTTCCGAATACAGCCAACATTCCCAATACAAAGACCGTGAATAATACCGCCGACAACTTTTTACCTGTAAAATTGTATTTCTTCTCAATCCAAGTAACAACTTTACCGCCGAAAATCCACACGCACAGCCACAAAAGAGAAGCTACGATGATAATAGCCGCACCTTTGAAATACAAAAGAATCAAAAATTGCAAATAAGTGACCTTTCCCGCACCGGCAAAAGATGCAGCCGGACCGGCTGTCACTTTTTCTGCACGAAAAATCATATCTTTCGTACTTTGCAACAACGTCATTCCGATTTCGCCCAAACCGTCGATAAATGATGCTGCCACACAAAGCAACACCATCAATCCAAACATTCCCAGCACAAACCACATCGTCTTACCGAGAAAAACTTTCACATCACGCAAAACAAACGCCGTATACCCAAAATATAAAAAAGCAAAAATAATAAGCGTAAACATCGGCAACCGAGAAAGTGTTGTCATCAATCCGAGCATACCGGCAAAAAAGATTAAAATATTGCTTTTTGAGATTTTAAAGTTTTTGATTTCCGACGCTTGCATTTCCTTTTGATGATACGAATACGCCGAATAAAGGAAATAAATAAATATCGTCGATAAAAACGCCGGCACAGAACTGTAGTTTAATGCAAGCTCAGCAGTTCCTCGCAGTCCCAAAAGTGTCAGCCACGCCGTTGCAATTCCCAAAAGAATCGCCGTACTCATATGTTTACGAAACATTTTATAAACCAGCAAAAATTCTATGGTAATCATCAAAGTCGCCCCCAGACGATTCCAAAACAACAAAGGCGGCGTGTGCAGATTCATCCAGATTCCGCTTAATACCGTAGAACCTATATAAAAACGATTTGACGCACCACGCATTCCGTCATTGACAAAAAAACACGACACAGTAGAGTTCAACCCGTCATCACCGAAATCAATCCCAAACTGAGCCCAGAAAAGCGTAACGGAAAACACTATCGCACCAAGCAATGCTCCGGCGTTTGCCTTACAATCTTCTTTTGTATGACCGAGCATATAAGTTATCGCACCGAAAAATAACACAGACGCAAAATATTCTACCAAACGCACTCGCAACAAAACGGCGTTATCTCGCACGGGAAAAACAAAAAATGCACAAATCAAAACAAGTATTGCTACAAAAGATACATTCAACAACAATCTTTTTTCATTCAAAATATTCTTTATATTCACTATTTTCTCTTCCTTTTACTCTTCTAACTTACCGTTGCTTTTATTTCTCCGCTTTTTACCTTTATAAAAACTTTATCGCCGGCATTGACTTTTGACGAATCGGAAATCACATTCGAGCTTTCGTCATAAACCATTGCATAACCGCGATTTAATATCTGTTGCGGATTCATGGATGCAATTTTTTCGGAAAACAACTGAATGCGACTCCTTCTGTTTTCCAATATATTTCGAAACAACATCTCTATTCGCTCTTCCGTATATGAAAACTGTGCACAATCATTGCAAATACGACGCATTCTTTGAAATAAAAAATCACAGTCGTATGCCGAACAGCGATTTTTTGCAAACGAGATTTGATTACGCATGATATTTTCAAGTCGCGTACTCAATGCACCTACTTGTTCAATAAGCTCGCTGTTACTGCAACTTACAATCTCAGCGGCGGCAGACGGAGTGGGAGCTCGTAAATCCGCACAAAAATCTGTAATCGTAAAATCTATTTCATGACCGACACCGCTTACGACCGGTACTTGACAATCGGCAATACTGTAAGCAACCTCTTCTTCATTAAACGCCCACAAGTCTTCCATAGAACCTCCGCCGCGAACTACCAGCAACACATCTACGGCGTGTTTCCCTTTAGTTCTGTATTGACTGTCCGCATACCCGATAGCCTTTGCTATTTGAGATTTTGCCTCGTCGCCTTGTACAGCCGTAGGAAATACAACCACCCTTGTCTGCGGACTGCGACGTTTTAGGACATTCAACACATCTTGAAGTGCCGCCCCGGTAGGAGACGTCACCACGCCGATACATTCCGGATGTTTGGGAATCGGCTTTTTGCGAGAACTGTCAAACAGCCCTTCTGCTTCCAGTTTCTTTTTTAACATTTCAAATCTTTGATACACTGAGCCGATTCCTGCGGGAACCATTTTTTCGATTACGACAGAATAGGAACCGCCTTTTTTGTACAAGCTCAAACTTCCTTCTATAAAAACTTCTTGTCCGTTTTCTATTTTGTCGATACCGGCATTATGAAATGCAGCTGTTATCTGCGGCAACTTATAACGGAAAATCACCGCACTGATTGTCGCCTCGTCATCTTTTAATGTAAAATAACAATGCCCGGAAGACGACGGTCGATACCCGGATATTTCACCACGCAAACACACACGGTTAAAAACCTTTTCTATCGTCATCTTTAAAATATCCGTCAATTCGCTTACACTGATATATTTTGTATCTTCCATAACGCCTCAGTCCTATCGTATCTATATTTAATAAAACATCTTATTTTTCCAAAACGATTGTTTATACATGCAATTTATATAAATGTCAAAACCGTTTAGCGATGTCGCAAACGTCTGTTTGTAAAAATGGTTTACATAAAAAAGTAAACATATTAAAATACATCATTTTTTAGAACTTGAAGTCACATTAAGGAGATTAATAATAATGACTAAAGGATACGCTACTGTAACAAATTCCAAAGGAATACATGCACGTCCGTCAGCCGAACTTGCTGTGGCTGCAAAAGCATTTAAATCAAAAATAACTCTGAATTACAACAACAAAACCGCCAATCCGCAAAGCGTACTGCAAACAATCATTCTCGAAATGTTCGAAGGTGCAGAAGTAGAAATCATCGCAGAAGGAGAAGACGAAGTTGAAGCTTTTAACAAAATCAAAGAGTTACTTGAAAAAGAATTCGATTACAACTAAACATTTTTTTACAGCCCTGTTGTACATCTTTGTACATACCGGGCTTTTTTCTATTGAACTCAAATACACTTTCACACCGGGTACAAAATTCAAAGTCGAAACCAATATTCAAGGTTCGCAAAGAGTCAATCGCGGAACGCCGTTTTCTTATACACAATACTACAAAGTAAATACAAATGTGTTGGAAGTGGACGAATCGGGAATCGCATTGATACAAGATGACGGCTACTATTATATAAGCGACAATGTCAACACCGGCGACATCCAAGAAATCAAAGAAAATATCCTTGTAAAATATCACAAAGACAACAAAGGTACGACATTCGTTCCGGCTGATTCGATTTTTCCGGTAATGAGAAATATTCCGCTGTTTCCTAATGAAAACGTAATTCCTGGTTCTAAATGGAAATCTGTCGGCTTTGAAGTACACGACTTTTTTTCGACATCAGACATATCCGTCTTACCGGTGAATGTGGATTATGAATTTATAGGTGTAGATTCCGACCTGTTGCAAACAGCCAAAATTTCATATATTTGCAATATCGACGTTACCAATACCGGAAGCAATTCCATCGACCCGAAAATTTATAAAGTAACCGGAACATCTAAAAACACATTATTGTTCAGCCTAAAAGAAAACAGACCGCTGAAAGAAACATACGAACGTGACTATGTGATAATCACCAGCACAATGGACATGTACAGATTCGTCGATTCCGGGGATCGTGTGTGGACACAGATACAGTCGACAATCGACAAAAAGAAAGAAATCGCCAAAATCGAAGATGATATAAAAGAACAAGAACTTGAAGACGTAAACATAAGCGAAACCGCCGACGGCTTGAAACTGTCATTGGAAAATATCAGCTTTGAACCGGACAGTGCCGTAC
>JAXJQT010000029.1:0-1667 GCA_036311025.1 Spirochaetota bacterium | reverse complement strand
GGGCGGAAGTGTCACTGTCGGAGTTCGCGTACAAGCCGGCGGCGATTGGAAAAAAACAAAATAAAAAAGGAAAGAAATGACTCAAAAAGAAAAAGTCTTTGCTGATTTATGCAAAAAAGAAATATTCACACGACGCTTATTTTTTCTGTTTCTTATCGTTCTTCCGATTGTAGGACTGTTTTGTATCGGCAAAGGAGCAGTCGACTTGTCTTTTAAAAAAGTCATTTTGAGTTTATTTCCATTTAACAATGTCAATACCACAGAGTCATTGATTATCACCCAAATCCGACTGCCTCGTTTGATTTGTTGTATTCTCTGCGGCGGTGCTTTGGGAATTTCCGGAGCTGCACTGCAAGGACTTTTTCGCAATTCATTATCCGACCCTTATATGACCGGGATTTCTTCCGGAGCCACATTCGGTGCCGCATTGTCTATTTTGCTGGGAGCCGGCAATAATATTTTGGGATTCGCCGGAACCGCCGCTTGTGCTTTTATCGGAGCAATTGCAACAGCTTTGATTTTTTTCGGTCTGTTGTGGAACGGAAAAAAAGTTGCTCCCGGTTTTATATTACTTGCCGGCTTATCAATCAATCTGTTCTTTTCCGGTTTGGTATCACTTTTAATGTTTTTAAATCACGAAAAGCTCGACCAAGTCGTTTTATGGACAATGGGAAGTCTGTCAAGTTCATGCTGGAATGAAGTTTTATTTTTGCTTCCCGGAATCATTGTCGGCTGCGTCTTACTTTTATTTTGTGCCAAAGATTTAGACATTATTTCCATTGACGAAGAATTGGCAAAATCCAGAGGAATCAATATTGTAAAATTCAGATACACGGTTTTATTTGCCTGTGCATTAACAGTAGCCGTAACTTCGGCATTTTCGGGAATAATAGGATTTGTCGGATTGATAATTCCCAATGCAGTCAGACTCATCACCGGACCGAAACATACACGTTTATTTATTTTTTCATTTATATTTGCAGCCGCATTTTTATCATTATGCGATTTGTTCGCTCGCAGCGTAATGCCGCCGGCTGAGCTTCCTGTAGGAATCATCACTTCCCTATTGGGAATTCCTGCATTTCTTATAATTTTATTTCGCAACAAAAGTTAAATTAATTCCGTAATTAAGCGTTTTTTGTTATAACAATTTCTAAAGCCTACAAAACAATAAAAGGGGCAACCATGAAAATATTGCACACTGCAGATTTGCACATCGAACGAGAAAGCGATGTAGAAATATTGGAAACTATCATCGGGATTGCTGAAAACAATAATTGTGACCACATTTTGATATCAGGTGATTTATTTGAAAACGGACATTGTGCCGGGATTTACTCCTCTATGGTCGCACATATTTTAGCGTCATTCAGCGGAAAAGTTTGGATTATCCCGGGAAACCACGATGAAAATTTACCGGAAGTAATGCATTTGTCATTATCCGACGGAAAAGTTTTTGATGATGTAGAAATGATTTCACTTGATGAAGACACTGACCTTTTGGCAATTCCATACGGAGACGGTTCTTTTACCGATTTGCTTTTGGAAAATAAAATTCCCGATTCGGACAAAGATATAATCGCTATGATGCACGGAACATTGTATCGTGACGACTGTTTTTACAGCGACGGCGACAGTGAAGAATATTTCCCTATCAAATATGAACG
>JAXJQT010000028.1:0-7983 GCA_036311025.1 Spirochaetota bacterium | reverse complement strand
TATGTATTACATCAACAGTGCACAATTACAATTTATAGCAAAAGAATGGAAATGGAATACAGCCAAAACAGTGAGTGTCATTGAAGAATAATGAAAAAAAACATTTTAATTCTAATCTTATTACAGATTGCTTTTTTATTTACGGCAGAACCGTTCCCTCACGAAACATACATCGTTTCCTACGGACAAGCTCCGGTCGGTCAGCATCCCATAGGTGCAACATCAGCTTATTATTCAGAAGAAACGTGCAAGCGAATGGCGAGAAAAGAAGCAGAAAATTTTGCTGCCGGGCAAATTTACGGTTATACATTTGAATATCAAATAGACAATCCTATCACAAAGCGACAAGAATACTTCAAACTGATACCGCAGCCGGCTCCGAATTTTTCCGGTCGCAATGTTACTTTTGAAGAAACCGAATCAGATTTTAGAGACAGAAAAACTTTCAAACTTACCTACAAGCTACTGGAGCAACAGAAAAATCGTCGTAAAAACTTTGCCGGAACATTGGCCGAAAGCTCAAAAGGTGAAGACTTTTCTCAAGATTGTCAACATTGGAACCTGCGACAAACAGCCTTTGAAAATGCGGTAAAAAATGCAATTTTAAATAAAGCAAAAAAAGATATAAAATCTCGTCCGGAGTACATCTGCGGCAAAGTAATGCTTAAAAGTTCTCCTCTTTTTTCCATAAAAAGCGGCTTATGGAAAACTATCGTTCATGTCAGTTTGACTATCGATGAAATCACTTATCAAACATCATACTAAACACATTCACTTTTTTCCTTATAGTTGAATAAAACCAGCGGTTATGATATTAACAACTTCTAAAAAAACCGTTAAATAATAAAAAAAGGACAATCATTAATGATGAAAAAATATATTTTTATATCAACGCTGTTAATCAGTATTTTAGGATGTGCCAAAAAACCTACAACAATCAATTCTGACTTCTTTCTTCAACAACAAGAATCATTTTCTATTTATGACGGTGATACTATCGAAAAATTACCTGTAGCATTGTCTAAAATCCGTCAAGTATTGGGAAATATAGAACCGGTAACGTTCAAACAAATGAACATCAATTCAGATATCAGTTTAGAATTATTGTTTTTTTATAAAACCGCAGAAAATCCGGATATCCAATTCGTCATCTTTGATATTTTGCCGAATGAAACCCTAAAAAAGATTTATGAACTTCAAACCAACATTCGTAAACAAGAAGAACTTTCGGTACAATACAGCAGCCTTCTTTTCGAAGATGATAACTGTATTACCATAGAAGGTATCGGTGAAGCTGATAAGCGATTTTTGTACATTATAAAAAATGTAGACAACGGGAATACGTTTAAAGTAATAGGCAGTTTCTCGGCTTCATATTCCGTGTTCTTTGATATGGAAGAAAAAGAAGAAAATGACGGAAGTGACAACGGAAGTAAATACTATATATTAAAAGAAATCGTTCTGATTGACAGTGCATTGAGTCTTACAAGTACAAATATTCAACGTAAAGATGTGTACGTGTGGGATTATGATAAGGAACGATTTGTTCTTGCCGAAAGTTCTCGAATCATGGCAGAAGAAAATGCCGATATTCCGATAAGCGTTTTGTATTCATCAGAAAACTATTACAACTATTTAAAAGGCTTTTGGTATCTGAAACGTTATGCTCAAGAGCTTTCAAAAGACGAGCTTGATATTTCTAAGGTAGAACTCGAAGGACTGCAATACGTAAACTTCAAAGAAGACAACGGCAACAAAATCATCGACGTATCATACGGAAACTATTCTGACAATTTTAAAATCGATAAATTAATCAAACTCGGTGGACAAAAGCCCGGCTTGCGTCTTTCTCTGAAAAAAGAAAATGTGTCTGATATATATTATTACCGTTATATCGACATTTATCTGCTCGGAGCAAAAGAATTGCAAATGAAAACTCCGGAAGTTATCGGTGTTGTCAATTACGTCCAACTCGACCAACCGCTTTTTGAGTATATCGCCGAAGCTAAAGATAAGAAAAAAATGCAATCGTTCAACGAAATTGAAAAACAGCTTACCGGTTCATTTACCTGTGAAAATTTCTCTGTCAACATAGAAGAAAACAGATATTTTACCATCAGCGACAATACAAAAAAAGAAACCGGATATTATCAACTCGAACAAAGAAACGGCGAATGTATAATTTCTTTATTTTTTGATACAACAAACTCAATTATCAAAGAAAAATATTTTCTGTTTGACGGCACAAATCGTGACCGCTTAGTATTTCTGCCGGTACAGTTAAATTTTGATGATACTATCGTAAAAAATATAAAACCGATGATTTTTAACAGGGAGCAAATATAATGAATATCAACTTTACACAAAAATTTGAAGATAAAACAAACCAGCTTATTGTTACCGTTTTATTTCTTGATTCAGACAACAAACTTATTGGTAAAAATGAAACCTTGTCCGATGATGACAAAGTTGCTTTGGAAAAAGGCGGCAAGGAAACTTCAAGATTCAAAAGCGGTTGTACTGCAACACAGTTGTGGTATGTCGCCGGAAAAAAAGAAGACGAAAATGCGATTCGCAAAACTTGTGCGTTTTTTTATAAAACGTCAAAAAAATATTCTTACGCCAATGCCGTTCTTGATTTCGGAACTAACGAAAGCGGTATAGAAAATCTTCGTATGGCACAAATCGTGTCAGATTCACTATTTATGAGTGACTATAAATATGATGTTTTCAAAAAAGACGATTCTGTAAAATTAGAAAATGTCACAATCTGCCTCGACATTCCTGCAAATCAAGCAACTGCTATTGTCGAAAAAAATGCAGTCATTGCAAAAGGAGTAAATCTTGTGCGTGACATGGTAAATGCTCCTGCAAATATTATGACAATCGATAAATTCGAAGAAACAGCCAAGAATGCCTGCCGTGAATGCGGTCTGCAAGTCAATGTATTGGACAAAAAAACTTTGACCGAAAAAGGCATGAATCTATTGCTGGCAGTAGGACAAGCAGGCATTCAGGAACCGAGAATGCTCGAAATATCATATCACGGTGCTGAAGATGAAAAAACAAATTTTATTGTAGGTAAAGGTATAGTTTTTGATGCCGGCGGGATGAACTTAAAAACCGGTACCGGCTTAAATGATATGAAAACGGATATGGCGGGAGCTGCGACAGCTTTAGGAATAATTACGACTGCCGCAAGTTTAAAACTAAAATGCAATATCACGGTTCTATTACCGTTAGCAGAAAATGCAATCAGCAGCAAATCAATGCATACCGGCGATGTGATTGTCGGATATAAGAAAAAATCTGTTGAAATCAACAACACCGACGCCGAAGGTCGCTTGATATTGGCAGATGCTATCTCGTACGCAGACGAGCAAAATCCGGAACTTATAATCGATATCGCGACTCTTACCGGAGCAGCTCTTATCGCTTTGGGAAGTAAAATCACGGCCGGATTTTTTACCGATACAACTGTAAAAAATAAAATGATGGAAGCTGCACAAATGACCGGAGAAGGTTTGTGGGAATTGCCGCTTGCCGACGATTACCGCGGATATTTAAAATCAGATATTGCCGACCTTTCTAATATCAGTTCTCCGCCGAGAGAAGCCGGTACCATTACAGCTGCGTTATTTTTACAATCTTTTGTAGAAAATGCCAAATGGGTACATTTAGACATTGCAGGGCCGTCATTCCTTGACAATGCTTGGAATGCTTACCCGGCAGGTGCTACCGGTGCAATGTTAAAAACAATAATTCAATATTTTGAAACAAAATAAATATTACAAAAACAAAGGATATCTGGAAAAACAAATAAATGTCACATTTATTATAAAATCATCAGATATCCTTGTTTAAAATTCGGAGAAAAAAATGATTGACGATTTCGATGAATATGGAGAAGATTTAGATTTTTTTGTTAATTTTCAATCTTCGCCATGTGGTTATTTTAAAGACCGCACAAATGACTGTGTCTTTTTATCAAGAGATACATCTGATTCAGACGTTATTTCTAATGATGTAAATAATCCAAATGCTAAGTTTAAAACACCAGAAGAACTGAAAGCAATGTATTTTTCAAAAGTTGATTATTTTTTTAGCCACGGCTTTCGCAGGTGTAAAGATTTTTTTTATGCCAATGTTTGCCGTACTTGTTCACGCTGTATTCCGATACGTGTTCTCGTAAAAGATTTTGTTATGAATCAACGATTTCGAAGAATCTTGAAAAAAAATAATGACATCAGAATTGAAATAAAAGATTCCGAGATTACGGATGAAAAAATAGAGCTATTTCAAAAATACAATGAATTGCGTCACGGCAATACTTACGACTGTACCAATCATCTTTTGAGTATTCATACAGGTTATGTAGGAACAAAAGAAATGGATTATTTTATAGACGACAAGCTCGTTGCAGTCGGGATTTTGGATATGGCAAAAATTTCCGTATCTTCAAATTATTTCTATTTTGATCCAGATTATTCAGACAGAAGCTTAGGCGTTTTGAGTGCATTAAAAGAAATTGAGTTTGCAAAACAAAACGACAAGCCTTTTTATTATCTTGGTTTTTATATTGAAGAATCGGATAAAATGCGTTACAAGAGCGAATTTCAACCGGCACAAGTAAGAATTAAAGATAAATGGGTTGATTTTGATAAAACAAAATTAACAATATACAAAAGTTCAAATAAGCAAAATAAATGAAAACTTTGTTTCAATTACTGGACAAATTAGATATTCCATACAACAAAATTGCCCGGACAAATGAACTGGAAATCAGCAATATCACACTGGACAGTCGAAATGCCGACTGTGAAAAAATCTTTACGGCAATCAAAGGTTTTCAAACTGACGGGCACAATTTTATAATTAACGCATTTAATGCCGGATGCAGAAATTTTTTAGTAGAAGATGCAAGCAAAATTCCTTCGGAAATTTGTCCGGAATCAAACATTGCACAAACACAAAATATTCGTCGTGTATTCGGGATGTTGGCTCGCAGTATCAACGACTGTCCGGACGAATCTTTGAAACTGTTCGGAATTACCGGTACAAAAGGAAAAACAACCGTTTCGACATTGTTGCACCATATACTCGACTACAAGCAAAACACGGCAATTTTTACGACTGTTCGTTTTGCCACTCCGCAAACAAACGCTGATTCCGAAAAAACCACAATGGAAGCCGATAAATTGCAATATTATTTGCAACAAACAAAACTCGGTGGCTGGAATCAGGCCGTTGTAGAAGTCAGCAGTCACGCAGTGACACTTTCAAGAGTAGAAAATATAAACTGGGATTGCGGAATATTTACAAGTTTCAGCCGTGACCATCTTGATTTGTACGGAACAATGGAAGCGTATTTCCAAGCGAAACTTGATTTTTTCCGTGCATTAAATGTATCAAACAAAGAAAACAAAATCGCCGTGATAAATATTGATGACGAAAAAGGTTTTGATGTCTGCAATGTAATTGACAAGAACACAGTAAAACTTTTTACAGTATCCATGAAAGACAAAGGAGCTGATTATTTCATTGCAAAAAGTTGTTACACCGCAAGCGGAACACAACTGACTATCATCAAAAACGCAAAAGAAGAAATCAATCTTTTTATCGCTCTTAAAGGTGAAGTAAATATTATAAATACCGGTTTGGCTGTCTGTGCTGCTATAGAAGCCGGTAAAATGACAAAAGAAGAAGTCATCGAAGCAGCAAAAGATTTCGGCGGCGTACCGGGACGTTTTGAAATGGTAATGACATCTCCGTTTTGCGTAATGGTAGACTACGCTCACACTCCGCAATCTATCGAGAAACTTTTGCAAGAAGCACGAAAGATTTCCTCCGGTAAAATTATATTAGTTTTCGGCTGTACGGGTGACCGTGACAA
This sequence comes from Spirochaetota bacterium, assembly GCA_036311025.1. Taxonomy (GTDB): domain Bacteria; phylum Spirochaetota; class GWE2-31-10; order GWE2-31-10; family GWE2-31-10; genus RGIG8597. Next base: position 2,090 of record JAXJQT010000028.1, on the reverse strand, counting down.
GGAAAAACGCCCGATTATGGGAAAAATAGCTGCCGAAAACGCTGATTATTCGATTCTTACCAACGACGATTTGTATACGGAAAATCAAGAAGATATTATGAAAATGCTTGAAGCCGGTTTTATCGAAGCAGGCAAGCATATAAATGAAAATTATGAAATTATCTATGACAGAAAGACAGCCATAGAAACGGCTATGAAAAAAGCTGAACCAAACGATATTATATTGCTTGCCGGAATGGGACATCAAAAATATCAAATATTAAACACCGGCAAAGTCGCTTACAATGATGCTCAAACCGTGCGTGAACTGAAAAAGAAGTTTAATTATTAACAAGGGAATAAAGACTATGAGCGAACAAGAAAAAATGATATCCGGACAGCTTTATAATTCTACCGACGAAAAACTCAGCCAGCAAAGAATCAAAGCAAAAAAACTTTGCCGCAAATACAACAACCTTGAACCGGACAATTATGAAGAAAGAAAAAGCATATTGAAAGAGCTTCTGGGCAAAACAAAAGAAAACTTTTGGATAGAGCCGAATTTCTGGTGCGATTACGGTTACAATATCGAAATCGGCGAAAATTTTTATTCCAATCACAATCTTGTGATACTTGACCCGGCAAAAGTTACATTCGGCGACAACGTATTTATAGCTCCTAATTGCGGTTTTTATACAGCCGGCCATCCGATAAATGCCGAATTGCGTAATCAATTATTGGAATTTGCCTACCCTATCACTGTCGGCAACAATGTATGGTTCGGCGGTAATGTAGTAGTTTTGCCGGGAGTTACGATAGCAGACAATGTCGTAATAGGTGCCGGAAGTGTCGTAACAAAAGATATTCCCGCAAATGTAGTAGCCGTGGGTAATCCATGCAAAGTACTGCGGGAAATTACGGAAGAGGATAAAACTAAATATTTTAAGAAATAATACGCAAGCTCCAAAAAACAAAAGCTGTTTAATAAAAACTATGTTGTCTCTATTAAACAGCTTTTATACTTATTCCTTACCGGTTGCGACTTCGTAACGTTGCAATTTCTTTTTTTGCTGTAAATGTTCGTACATTTTATCCACAAGCATATAGATTACACGCAAGATTTCTTGCTCGCCTACAGTGTAATAGCCGTGACGTGTATTCTCCGAAAAGTTCAATACTGCTACCGTTCGCCCTTGATAAACTACCGGAAATACGACAAATGCAAATGTTTCGTAGGATTCTCTGTCCGGGAAATCGAACTCTTTGTAATCATTGCCGTCATTCACCACAAGAAAACGCTTATTTGCGGCAACTTTTCCGGCAATACGTTCATTTATCGAAACCGAATAAAAATCTTCGTTATCTTCTTTATTCTTCCATCCTTGCGTTTTATAAACATTCAATTTATCCCGGTCGGTTACCAATATTGATGCACGCTTAGAACAAGACAATTTCGTCCCCCAATACATGGCTTTTTCCAGCAATTCAAGAGGCGACTGCGATTCAGTCAAGTCACACGTCATTTGTGAAAAACTATAGTAAACATCATCAAGCCTGTCTTGTAATGTCGTGCTTTCAAGCATCATAAGAAAACGTTTTTCATTTTCACGATAAACCATACTTGATGAAATGTCGGTTATTTTTTTTATCAATTCGGGTGATACCTGCGAATCTTTTGCAGTGATTTCAATCTGGTCGATAATATCTTGAGTATTCGGCTGTTCCGGCATTGTGGTAAGCTTTATCATGATAGTGACCATTACCACAAAGAAAATACTGACCATTACAAGATAAAAAAATGCAACCAGCCCGCTGTTAAAATCCAGAACAGAAAATGTTTTCAAAAACACACCGTCACCGAAAAATAAATTAACAATTCCTATAAAATAAAGAAGTCCGAACAAAACCAGCACAAATGCCAGCATTAACCAAAAAAATGAATTCTTTCTTATCGCCATATTAAAAAGTCCTAACCAGAATAAGTATTGATAAAAAGTCGATATCTGTTTTTTACCCCGATCTTTTCATCTTGTCGTAATATCAAATAATATCGTCCGGATTTCAAATCTCGTAAGGAAAGATTGTTGCTTCCTTTTTCACTGTATATATTT
>JAXJQT010000027.1:0-3047 GCA_036311025.1 Spirochaetota bacterium | reverse complement strand
AACTTATTCAATGCGGTTTTAGTTTCCAATGAAAACAAAGGTAAATCCAATTTTTTTAGCAATGCTTCAAAATCTTCCCAAGGAGAAAAAACTCGTTCACATGAAGCAAACGGCAATTTATTTATCACATCATAAAGAATCTTGATTCCGTAATTAGACATTCCGATTTCGTATACATCCGGATAAGAAATCGCCATACGAACATCACTTGCTTCAAAATCTTTATCCGGAATTCCGGCTTCGTTTCCGATATAACGCCCCGGCTTTTCTATTTCTATTAAATATTTCTCAATTTCAGCAAACATATTTTTCTCCTTTTTTCCCAAATACACCGTTCTATTAAAGAAAAATCTTACCATAGACAAACTGTCGCGGTAAGATTTTTAGTTTTTTTTGTGATTAATACGGCGAACTTCTGTTTAGTTTTATATTCATTATCAATCCGGTAGCAAGATAACACGTTATCAAGAACGAACCTCCGTATGAAATAAAAGGCAACGGAATCCCGGTAATCGGCATTATCCCCATTGTCATTCCCATATTCTCAAGCAAATGAAACAACATCATACAAATCAGCCCGACACATACATAAGTAGACCAGGTATCTTTTGCCTTATATGCAATTGATAAACCTCTGAAAAAATATAATCCGTACAGAAATAATAACAATAAACTTCCGACATAACCCGCTTCTTCAGCTATTACCGGGAAAATAAAGTCTGTTGATTGTTCCGGCAAAAATTTATTTTGAATCATTTCACCTTGCTTCCAACCTTTTCCCGCCGTTCCTCCGTTACCTATTGCCGTCATTGATTGGATTATATTGTATCCGGTATTTAACGGATCTGCATAAGGATTAAAGAAAATCAGAAGCCTGTCTTTTTGGTATTGCTTCAAAAACTTATTTGCAGGATAGGAAAACATTAAACCAACAAATATAAAGGAAGTAAAGAATACATACCAATAAAATATCGGTTTAAAAGATGCGGCAATGCCTTTTATCACATCGAAATAAGCAAGTACACAAAGCGTAATCGTAACAAGAAAAAATGAAGCAATTATGATGATGTATTTATAGTTCATTATCAAATACACAAATTCATTCTCATTATTGAAAAATAAACTGTTTAAAGTTGTCACCAACGGTACAAAAGACACGGCTATAAACAACCCGAATGTATATACCAAGTAACGTTTACGCACACCGGCAACAAAAGATATTCCGAAGAAAATCGGTATAAACACAAGAGCCGAACCTAAATCCGGTTGGACAATAACAGCTCCTATAGCAATCAATGCAATCAAACCGGCTTTACAATAAACTTTCAAGCTTTGTATTTCATTCTGATACGCCGTATAAAATTTTGAAAGAAATAAAACAGTTGCAATTTTTAAGAAATCACTGAATTGGATTGAAAAACCCATTATAATGAAACGATGTTGCCCTTTTACTTTTGGGAAAAATAACGAAATCAGCAAACCTATAAGGCATATTACATAAAAGTAAAAAGTAAACGATGAAATCTGACTCGGTTTTAGAGATAAAATACCAAAGAACATTATTATACATATAATTGCAAACAATGTTTGTTTCAGATATTCAGTTCGTAAATAAGCCGGCTTATTCAAATTAGCAGAATATATAAACATAATTCCGAATACTGTTAATCCTATGATAGTAAAAAACATAAAATAGTCAAAATTACGAATCAGTCTTTTCCAATCCAAAATTGCCCCCTTTAGTCATTATAAGAATCACGTATCGGATACCAAAGTTTTTTAGCTGTTGTATGGAAATCTTCTTTATAGAACCAAGAATTCACTACCATTGCAGCAACATTTCCGGCATATTTAAGCGGATGTCCATTTTCATATTCTATCAATACAACCACAACAATCTGTTCATTTATAGGAAAATTGACAGGTCCAAAACCGCTAAATAGTGAGTGAGTCTGTTTCTTTGCTCCGAAACCGACCTCGGCTGTTCCAGTCTTTCCTGCAAATTCTAAAGGCACTCTGGCAAAAGCTTTTGCGGCTGTTCCGGTCTTAACAACTTCTCGCATAGAATTTGTTAAAAATTGGAATGTACTTTTGGAATACGGAACTTGCGTCAATAATTCCGGTACAATTTTTTGTTTAACTTCACCGTTTTGACCGTCAACAATCTCTTTTACAATATGGGGTCTATAAGATTTTCCCTGATTTGCAAGAACAGCCATATAGTCGGCCAATTGAACAAGAGTTGTTTTTACCTCCCCTTGACCGATACTACTGATTAATGTCAAACCTCCGTACCAGTTTACCCCTTGTTTTGCCGCCGCCTCTATAGACGGAATAAAACCTTTTTTCTCAAAAGGAATATCTATTCCGGTATTACGTCCCAATCCAAAGGACATAGAATATCTGGTAAGCTTTTCAATACCGAACATTCTACTTGTATTATAAAAATAAATATCACATGAATTTGTAAGAGCTTCATTTAAATCTTGCCATGCATGAAAATTCCAACAACCAAATCTTTCATTACCAAGTCTGAATGCTCTGTTACAATAGAAAGTTTTTGAAATCGGAACAGTGTCTTCCTCTAAGACTATTGCTGCAGGAATCATTTTGAATGTAGACCCCGGCGGATACTCAGATTGAAGCGTTCTGTTTATCAACGGAGTTCCTTGTGTATCAAGAGCAAGTTCTTTTTTCTTGTTGTTGTTTTCCTCAGTTTGCAAAATATAAATGTTTGGGTCAAAATTCGGGAAACTCGCCATTGCCAAAATCTCACCGGTTGTAGGACGCAAAACCACGACACCGCCTTTTCTGTCGGCAAGAATATCTTCTACATTTTTTTGAAATTCTGCATCTATCGTAAGTATCAAATCATCGCCGGGAACGGCCGGTTTGTTCCTTGCAACATTGTCTTTATTTATATTCATTTTTGCGTCTACTTCATAAGCGATAAAACCTTCTTCCCCACGCAAAACATCTTCATAACTAAGCTCAATCCCTGTCTTACCGACCCAGTCCTGTGATTTATAACCTTTTTCTTTTAATTT
>JAXJQT010000026.1:0-7959 GCA_036311025.1 Spirochaetota bacterium | reverse complement strand
CTTTTTTTATGTTACAAATCAAGCTAATTATTTCTTTATAAAGAAGTAAAGAACTAACAGTCTGAGCGTTATTTGTATTTAGCAAAAAATCAGACATCACTATTGAAAAAAAGAGTTTCTTTCTGACTAATTTTATTTTACATTCCTATATTAGGAATATGCAGCGACTTATGAGAAAACTTTTTATATTTATACTTACAATTTTATTTGTTTCTTGTTCTGTTCCTTGTATCAATGAAGACTGTTTTCTTAATAAGAAAACTATCGATACGACCGACTCCGTCGAGACGGAAACTTTCACCCAAACTTTAGAAAACACACGCGGCAAAAGTCTTTATCTCGTAAAAATGAATCCGACATCAAAAATGGTTTCGGCTATTAACAGCGGCTATGTTCATTCTAATGAAATTCCCGATATTTACGAAAATCAGATTTATAAAAACACGTCCGACTTTACAGAAAACGACAATTCACGATTTCTTAATTTCTATTCTAAAAATATTTCACGCAGTTTTCGAGCAATCGATACCACACAATACGAAATCGGAGACACACGAGATTTTTGGATAATGGCAAATGACGCAATAAAATCGGAAAACATCGAGTGGCAACAGCTTGACGTAGTTCTTCGAGCGAAAGGTGAACATTGTTATATTTGGGTAGCAAACGACCACTGGATAGACGGTGAAAATTCCGTCAATCCATTGATAGTGACAAATCTTAAGGAAAAATTTGACTCTGTTTATCCGCGAATCACAAATGTTTTCGGTTTCCCCGATAATGATAAAAATCGTATTCATATTCTGATTTTTGATATTTTTTCAGATTCAAGAAGCGGACAAGTTTTCGGATATTTTATGCCGAAAGACTACGGTCCGTACGAAGAAACTTTACGTTCCAATGAATGTTGTATATTTTATCTTGATGCTTTTTTAACGCGAAAATTACCGAATATGGCATATTCTACGCTGGCTCATGAGTTTCAACACATGATTAATCATTACAATAAAACACTTTTCGGTGATAAAACGGAAAGTACACAAACGTGGTTTACCGAAATGATGTCTATGCTTTGCGAGGATATGTTGCAAACATTTTTGGGCATCGATGATAATGATTCACCGATTTCGAGAATGAAAGATTTTAATTCCGGATATTATACGCACGGAATTACCGAATGGCAAAACTCACAATATTCCTATGCTTGCGTATATGCATTCGGAGCGTATTTAGTGCGTAATTTCGGAGGGATAAGGCTACTTGAAGCAATCGCAAAAAATAAGCAAACAAATAAAAATGCAATTGAAAATGGGTTAAAAGAACTTGGTTATAATGAAACATTTGATTCTGTTTTCTTAAAATTTTCGCAAGCATTGATTTATGAAGATTCTGTCAATTTGACATTCAACAAGGAAGTAAAAGAAATTCTAAACGGGTATGAATACACATTCAAAGCCTTTAATATATGGAAAAAAGCAAACGGCAATTTTCCCATTCTTTACGGTCCGGTTTGTTTTTCTCCGGCAAAAAAGTTTGAATTGAGACCTTACGGTTTTACCATTCACACTCAAAACAGTTGGCAAAATATCAAGACTGACACTTTCACATTAACACTGAGTATTCCCAAAGATACAAAAATAAAATATCAACTCATTCTGAAATAAAAAATTGATTTTTCTGATTACAGAAAGAACTCATTTTTTGATATCATCCAAAATAATTGCAAATTTTAATTAAGGAGTTTTATCATGAAACAATTATTTATTACTTTACTCATGTTTTTAATTCTTTGCGGATGTGATTCCTTAACAGATAACGAATCAAAAAACGAAGAAAACACAAAATCAAATGAATTAAAAGAATCCAACGGAAGCAACGAACTTTCCGGTAAAACATTTTCAAATAATGACGTAAAATTTTCATTCGATGATTCTACGGTAAAACAAAGTAGCAACGAAACTTCTCGTTCTGTCAATTGGACCGACATTGCTGATTTTAAATATACATTTGATTCTAAAAACGAACCTAAGACTCTCGATTTTCAATTGGAACAAGTTTGGGGAACCGGAATAGCTGCAAATTATGAAAAGCAATTGGAAACAGCAAAAAACGGTTATAAATCTGTGATTGATACAGTTAATAAAACTTTAAATAACGACAAATTGTACTCTGCATTCTCGCCATATTCCGACAAGGTAAAAAATATTGTTACCGCAAAGGCAAACAGCTACATTACCGAGCAAGAAAAAATTCTTTCAAAATATCTTGATACAAAATATAACAGCTTAATAAAATTTACTTATAATCTGACAGATACAACTTTAACATTAACAGAAGTATTTCAAAACAATCTGACAGATGCATCATCAAGATTTATTTATGATTGTGAAAATTACAAAATTATCCTAAACGACTACGACCACGTAATTCCTTTTAAAGTTGAAATTGATGATAAAATATTTGTCGGAGTACCATCTTTTGCCGACGAAAAAATTTCCGTTCAAATTTATCCGTATTCCGGAGATATTTTAAAAGATGAAATTGCAAAAATGGCGGCTGACATTTCCACAAAAATTACTACAGAATGTGCAAACGCTGTTACTAAAAATGCATTAGAAATCCTGACAGAATTAAGTAAAGGCGACACAAGCAGTACATTTGAAAAATGCATAGACAAAGCTGTAGGAAAACAAACTCTTGAAGCAAATTACAAGCTAAACACAACATCATCACCGGCAGAATTAACATTCACATTTACAAATGTTCCTGAACTTTTCGGTAATACATTAGCAAAAAATTCTTCCGTGACATTAAAATACACGCCGTTATTGCAAGCTACCGTAAATTTAGAAAAATAAATTGGTGATTAATCATAAGAAGTGTACTACAAAAAAAATCTCAAACTTTTAGTAGTACACTTCTTTTTACGACTCATAATCTTTTAAAGGCTCTGCAACAATTCCCCATTGAACGTCTACCTCACCGGGAACATATTCTCTTCCGTTCGGAATTATGCATTCCAGAAAATCAAGAATATCAATATTAAACGCTTTTGATAATTTGCGAAGTGTAGAAAATCTAAAATCACTGATATATTTCACACTTTCTAAACGTTGAATATGCTTGTAATCTACGGTAGAAATTTCTGCCAAACGCTCTTGAGTCCAATTGTTCTTTTTTCGTAAATAACGCAAAAAGTAAGCTAATTTCAAACTGATATAAACTAATTCTTCATCTTTTGTTTTCATAATAGCACGAATATGCAACAATATAAAATCAATACCACCACATATAAGCGGTATAAATATTTTTTTCTTTTTACAATGAAATCAAACAAGTCTGAAAATAAAAAAAGGAGTGGAAAATCTTTCGAAAAGAAAGTTTTATCCACTCCTCACAACTAAGTACTAATTTCTATTCACTATACTCATAATTTATAGTCGCATTCATTAAATTATCATTACCGGTTTTGATACATATTTGCTCCCATTGTTCTTGTGTTCCTTTATAATTTACAATTGTTAAATTATTGCAATCATTGAACGCAGATTCACTAATAAAAGTAACACTGTCCGGAATTGTTATACTTGCTAAGCTTTTACAATGCTCGAATGCCCATTCATCTATAGAAGTAATACCGTCAGGAATTGTCACATTTTCTAATTTTTCACAAACAGCAAACATTCCGGCACGAATAGAAATGATGTTGGCTGAGAGTGTTATGCTTGTTAAATTACTACAACTATTGATTATCCCGGTACCAATAGAATTAACACTGTCGGGAATTATTATGCTTGTTAAGTTACTACAACCATTAAATGCATCGTTACCGATATATGTTACTCTGCCACCCATTGCTATATTCGTTAAACTACTGCACCCCAAGAACGCATAATCACCTATAGTAGTCACATTGTCAGGAATTATTACGTTTTCTAAACTATTGCATCTATAGAACGCATTGTCCCCAATAGAAGTAATGCTGTCAGGAATTGTTATACTTGTTAAGTTTTCGCAATACTCGAACGCATATTTACCGATAGATGTAACACTGTCAGGAATTGTCACACTCTCTAAGCTACTGCAACTATTGAATGCATGAGATAAAATTATTTTTGTTTTACTGTTAATTTCACATGAAGTAATTAATCTACTCTTTGCTTCTACCAAAACAAAGTAAGGATTGTTTGCATTTCCTAGATATAACCCATTATCATATTCATTATATGTTAAACTTTCGCAATCTGAGAACGCACCATATAAAATTATTTTTGTTTTGTCGTTAATTTCACATGAAGTAATTGATGTATCTTTTGCTTTTGCCAGAACCAAGTAAAGATTGTCTGCATTTCCTAAATAAAGCCCATTATCATATTCATTATATTTTAAATTACCGCAATCTGAGAATACACTTTTTCCGATACTAGTCACGCTGTCCGAAATTGTCACACTTTTTAAATTACTACAACCATTAAACGCATAGTTTCCAATAGAATTAACGCTGTCAGGAATTATCACACTCTCTAAGCTACTACAACCTTGGAATGCATATTCATTAACAGAAGTGATACTGTCAGGGATTGTTACACTTTTTAAGTTACTGCAACCATTGAACACTCCCCCCTCGATAGAATTAACACTGTCAGGGATTACTATATTTTCTAAACTACTACAATTATAGAATGCATTATATTTGATAGAAGTGACACTATCAGGAATAGTTACACTTTTTAAGCTACTGCACTCTTGAAACGTACAAAAGTCGATAGAAGTGACACTGTCGGGAATAGTTACGCTTTCTAAACTACTGCAACCATTGAAGGCTAAGACGCCGATAGAAGTGACACCGTCAGGAATTGTTATACTTTCTAAACTATTGCAAAGGAAGAAAGCCCCCTCACCGATAGAAGTGACACTGTTACCAATTGTCACATTTGTTAAGTCATCACAACTATTAAATGCCCAATCACCAATAGAAGTAACACCGTTACCGATTGTTACACTTTTTAAGTCATAGCAATATTCAAATGGCCAGTTACCGATAAAAGTAACGCTGTCGGGAATTGTCACACTTTCTAAGCTCTCGCAATATCGGAATGCCCCATCTCCGATAGTAGTGACACTGTCAGGAATTGTCACACTTTCTAAACTCTCGCAATACTCAAACGCATATTTACCTATAGATGTAACACCGTCAGGAATTACCGCATTTGTTATATTTTTATTTGCTGATAATAAGGTCTTCATATCCTTTGTATATGTACATCCGTCTAAAATCACAATGTCGTTTGTGCTATCATCTTCTTGATTACCGCCGTTATTATCGCTTGTGTTATCGTTTCCTTGATTACTATCAGTATTATCGCTTGTGTTATTGTTTTCTTTATTACCACCAGTATTATCGCTTGTGTTATCGCTTTCTTGATTACCGCCGGTATTATTACTTATGTTATCGTTTCCTTGGGTATTACCGTTGTTTTGATTATTTCCGTTTTGATTTGTATTACTGCCAGGATTCGTATTATTACCGGTATTATTGTCTCCGGTTTGGTTATTATCATCTTCTTGAGTTGTATTGCTTCCGCTGTTGTTACCGTCATTATCCTCACTTACAGGTTGACAGCTGAACATCATCGCCAAAAGCATAAAGATTACACTTACGCTTTTTATTAATTTTTTGATTTTCATATTTTAACTCCTTAAAATTATAAAGGCCGTCCGTAAAAAAACGAACAGCCTGTTTGACTAGAAGCGATAACCTAATGCAATTTCCAATTTGTTTTCCCCGTTAAATCCGCCTGTAGTAGAAACACGAGGAGTAAAAGATTTCTCACCTGTAAGTCGTGTATGAATCTTTTTAATTCTGGAAGCCATCGAGAATGGAACAGATGATACACCTAATAAAGCAGCCCCGGACAACCACGCTATAGTTCCGATGACTACAAGCGGTATTATTTCCAATCCCCCCATAGTCATAGTCATAGAACATATACCCGCAATACTCATAATAAGTCCGGTAAGTGCAGTAATTCCGCCGGCTACTGACAGGCCAACTCCGGTATAAAGAAATTTTTTATAAACTTCATAAACTTTAGGAGTGTCTTTCGGATCTATTTTCCATTTTCCTTCAAAATATTTTGCAATAATTTTCTCTTCTCTTTTAATCTTTCTTTCAGCTCTTTCAGCATTTTTTTTGTTTATATATTCCGTATATTCTGTATTGATTGAAAAATCCATTGCCGGAGACTGATTTACGTAATTTTGAGTAACAAAGTTTTCTGAACCGAAAAACTTTTTTGCAATTCTTTCGATTGCGACTAATAGTTCATCTTGTGAATTGATTATTCCTTTATCGGCAAATTCTATAATGCCGGAGTCTACATTGATACCGCGAATATTTACTGCGATTTGCCCCATTAATGCAGTAATTTCTCCGATTACGACAATTTTTGCACCGGTATTTTTACCGATTTCCATTGCAACGGATTCGTCAATGGCACTTCCGCTTTGAAACTTCAAATCTTTCATTGCTTTATCAAGTTGCGGACGTTCTACAATTTTATACGTATTGCTTTTGATTAATTCTGTCGTAAAATTGTCCAATGCGACTTCGGCGTACAAAGTGTCAAAATTTCCTTTCACCGCAAACGGTAAAACAGCAACTTTCTTTCCTTGCGACATGTTTTCGTTGGCAACGACATTAAACATTACGCCTACCAACATTGTGATTAATACTGTTAATTTTCTCATAACATTTTCTCCTTTATGCTTTTAAATTTATAAAGGCTGTCTAAAAAAATAGACAGCCACTGTTAAGAAACTAGAAGTTACAACCTAATGCGATTTCCAATTTACTTTCACCGTTAAATCCTCCTGTAGTAGAAATACGAGGAGTAAAAGAGTTCTTGCCGGTAACTATTTTATGAATGCTCTTAATTTTAGAAGCCGTCCCTAATGGAATGGAACCGATAATTCCGAAGATACTTCCCACAGCAGCTATCGCTAGCCCCGTATAACCAACAATTTTTGCAGTATTTAGATTCCTACTCCAGGTATAAGTTTTATCTACAGCTGCTCCGCTTAGTAACTCGTCTAAAGAATATTCTTTTGGTTTATTAGCCTCATAATAAATGGCAGTACTCAACCCCGCAACACCCATAATAAGTCCGGGAAATGATAAAGTACCGAATACAACACATAAGGCAACCCCGGCACCAAGATATTTTTTGTATTTTTTATGAACTTTGGGAGTATCTCTTGGATCTATCCCCCATCTTCCCAGGAAATATTTTTCAATAAAATCTTGCTCCCATTCTCGCAACGTAACATTTCGATTGACCGAAAAATCTATAGCAGGAGTTTGGTTTACGTAATTTTGATCATTATTATAATCTTGAGCAGCATAATCTTGCGAACCGGCAAACTTTTTTGATATTCCTTCAATTGCGACTAACAGCTCGCCTTGTGAATTCGCGATTCCTTTATCGGCAAATTCAGTAGTACCGCTGTTTACATTAATACCGCGGATATTCACTACAAATTGGCTGTTCAATGCAGTTATTCCTCCGATTACGATTATTTCTGCACCGGCAACTTTACCGATTTCCATTGCAGCAGATTCGTCAATGTCGTTTCCGCTTTGGATTTTCAAATCTTTCATTGCTTTATCAACTTGTGAAGGTACTACAATTTGATACATTTTAGATTTTGCCAATTCCGTCACAAAATTGTCTTGTGCGACCTCAGCATATAATGCATCTAAATTCCCTTTCACCGCAAACGGCAAAACAGCTACTTTCTTTCCTTGCACAACTGTTTCGTTGGCAACAACATTGAATATTACGCCTATCAACATTGTGATTAATATTGTCAATTTTCTCATAGCATCCTCTCCTTTTAGCTATATTTTACTTCACAATACAAGCTTGTAGCTATATTTTTATCATAGCCATTAGCTTG
>JAXJQT010000025.1:0-1290 GCA_036311025.1 Spirochaetota bacterium | reverse complement strand
GTTTTTTTATTAAATAAATTCTAAATTAGGTGAGAAATTAATTTGAATTTTTTTGTCTATTAAAGTATTATGCGTACCAAAATAGCCTCTAATTGTAAGGATAAAATAAAATGCAGGATCAAATTAACAGTATCAAAGACAAAGTTACTTCTTTGATAAAAAATGCAGTGCATTCAAAAGAATTGGAAGAGATTAGAATTAATTTTTTAGGTAAAAAAGGTGAGTTTACAACTATTCTAAAATCTCTCGGAAGTATTTCGGCGGAGATGCGTCCAAAAATCGGTGCAATGGTAAATGAAGCTAAAGCTGAAATAGAAAAAGATTTAGAACAAGCTGTAGCAAATTTGAAGAAGAAAGAATTAGACATACAATTTGAAAAAGAAAAAATAGATGTGACTCTTCCCGGAAGACAAATCCGTATGGGAGCAACACATCCATTAACTATAATTCAAAATGAAATTGAAGATATTTTCTTAGGATTAGGTTTTTCAATAGAAGAAGGTCCGGAAATTGATACTGATTTTAATACATTTCAAGCATTAAATTTTCAAGAGGACCATCCGGCACGAGATTCTCAAGATACACTTTATGTAAACAAAGATATTCTTTTCAGAACTCACACATCTCCGGTACAGGCAAGAACAATGCAAAAAATGCATCCGGAACCGGTACGTATAATTTGTCCGGGACGAGTTTTCAGAAGAGATGCTATAGATCCGACACATTCTCCTCAGTTTCACCAGATTGAGGGATTACTTGTTGATAAGAATGTTAAATTTTCAGATTTAATGGGAATATTGGAAATATTTGCAAAAAAACTTTTTGGAAATGACAGAAAAATACGTTTGCGTCCGTCATTTTTCCCTTTTACGGAGCCGTCAGCAGAAGTCGATGTGAGCTGTATTTTTTGTAACGGTAAAGGATGTTCTTTTTGTAAAGGTTCCGGTTGGCTTGAAGTTTTAGGCTCCGGGGCTGTTCATCCTAATGTTTTAAGAATGGGTGGCTATGATCCGGAAGAGTTTACCGGATATGCATTTGGAATGGGACTTGAGCGTATTACTGAATTAATTTATCAAATTAACGATATACGTTATTTCTTTGAAAATGATGTTAGATTTTTGAAACAGTTTAAATAAAATAAGGAAAACAAAATGTTAGTTTCTTTGGAATGGTTACGTGAGATTACAACAATAAAAAATACAGATGAGGAAATAATTGAAAATATTCCTTTAAATGGATTGGAAATTGAGTCTGTAAATAAAACAGGTATTGGCAAACAAAATGTAGTAG
>JAXJQT010000024.1:0-3890 GCA_036311025.1 Spirochaetota bacterium | reverse complement strand
TATGATAAGGGAAATTTTGATGAAATAAAAAACAAGTTATTACAACTATAAAATAGTCATTAATTATGTCAATTTTGTCTATTACTAAAGCAAGATTATTGAATCTTGTTTTTAAAATTTACCCAACTTATATAGTAAAAAGATTTATAAAAAAATAATTATATTTAATAATAATGGGGAGTTCCAAGAATGAAGGCTATTTTTGAAGACAGAGACAGACAGTATACTGTACAAGTTGGAGATACTATCGTAATTGATAAAATGGCAGATGTAGAAAAAGATGCCGAAATTACTTTTGACAAATTAATGATGATTATTGATGATAAGGCAACAAAAATCGGTACACCTTATGTAGCAGGTGCGACTGTAAAAGCTAAGGTTTTGGATAATGATATTCGTGACCCAAAAATCATTGTTTTCAAATTCAAAAGAAGAAAAAATTACAAAAGAACTAAAGGTCATAAAGAACAAAGAACTTTAATCAAAATTGAGTCTATTAACGCTTGATTGAGATAAAAATAAGAAAGAAAATAAACTGTGATTATTTTTACGACTTACGAATTAATGGTCACAGTGGTTTTGCAAAAAAAGGAAATGATATTGTTTGTGCTGGAGTTTCTACGCTTGTTCAAACATTTCATACATTGATAAGTACTTATTTTGCAGATAAAGTAGAAATAAATGATGATGGAAAATGTTTTAAAATTGCTATAGAAGATATAGCCGTAGAAAATGAAAATATCGTTCATTATTGCGACTTTTTGTTGACTGGTTTATTTTTAATAGAAAAACATTATTCTAGTTTTGTAAAGATTATTATTTTGGAGGATTAAAATGGCACATCATAAAGGTGGTGGAAGTACTAGTAACGGAAGAGACTCAGAAGCAAAGAGACTTGGTGTAAAAAAATTTGGTGGAATGACTGTTTCTGCAGGAAATATTTTAGTTCGTCAAAGAGGAACTAAGTTTTATGCTGGAAAAAATGTAGGTTGTGGAAAAGATCATACTCTTTTTGCGTTGATTGACGGTGTTGTTAAATTCGAAAAAGTTCTCGGCGGAAAGAAAAGAGCTATCAGTGTTTACTCTGTGTAATCTATGTTTTTTGTAGACGAGACAATTATTAAAGTTCGTTCCGGAAACGGTGGTGCTGGATGTATCAGTTTCCGGAGAGAAAAATATATTCCATATGGTGGACCTAATGGAGGAGACGGAGGCGATGGAGGCTCCGTCTTTTTTCGTGTTCGCGATAATCTTCGTACATTATATGATTTAAAACGGCGTAAGAACTTTATTGCAAAAAATGGCTTGCCTGGTATGGGCTCGCAAATGAACGGTAAAGATGGTGAGGATGTATATATAGACGTTCCCCCAGGAACAGTTTTTTATGACGCTGATACCGGAATTTTGATTCACGATATGCTTGAATCTGGAGAGACTTTTGAGTTCTTGAAAGGTGGAAAAGGTGGCTTGGGGAATATGCATTTTGCTACATCTACAAACCAGGCTCCTCGCTATGCACAACCTGGATTGCCGGGAAAAGAAATGCGATTGCGTGTGGAATTGAAGCTTATTGCCGATATTGGGCTTGTAGGTTTTCCTAACGCCGGTAAATCAACTTTGCTGAGTGTCGTATCTTGTGCAAAACCTAAAATTGCCAACTACCCTTTTACAACTCTTGTTCCTAATTTAGGAGTTTTTCATGTTGACTATGAAAGTTTTGTAATGGCTGATATTCCCGGAATTATAGAAGGTGCATCTTCCGGTGTCGGATTGGGAATTGAGTTTCTTAAACATATCGAAAGAACGAAACTTTTGTTGTTCATTATTGATTTAGATGATCCGGATTATGAACTTCAATTTGATAAATTACGCAAAGAAATCTTTAATTATTCGCAGGAGCTTTACAATAAGCCGTATTTGATTGCTGCTTCAAAATATGATTTGCATGATGGAGCTTTCAAAATTGAATTGTTGGAAAGTGAAATGAATATACATGCAATGCCGTTTTCAAGTGTAACTCATGAGGGCGTTGATAAATTGTTGTATGCATTAAAAGATAAAATTCATTCTTTAGAAAATGAGTCTCTTAAATGAAAATCGCTATTTATGGCGGAAGTTTTAATCCTATTCATTATGGGCATTTATTATCAGCTGTTTGGGTTTTTGAAAAGCTTAATTATGACAAAATAATTTTGGTTCCTACTAATGTTCCGGTTCATAAAAATCATTCAGACTTTCCGTCTGCGAGTCATCGTTTGGAAATGGTAAAACTTGCAATAGAAGGTATTGATTATTTAGAAGTTTCGGATGTAGAAATACAACGTGGCGGCAATTCTTATAGTATTGATACGGTCAGGGAGTTGAAACAAAAATTAAACCTTACGCAGAAGCCGGGTTTGATTATCGGGGATGATTTATTAGATGGACTTTATAAATGGAAAGAAATTGATAACCTGTGTAGTGAAAGTAATCTTATTTGCTTGAAGCGTAATGATTGTTCTATTGCAACTGCATATCCGATAACCTTTCTTGATAATCGTGTTATAAGTATAAGTTCTACTGATATAAGAGAACGTATTCATACAGGTAGAAAGATTGATTTTTTATTGCCTGACAGAGTAAAAGATTATATAACTAAGCATAGATTGTATATTAACTAAAATTAAAAGGTAAAACAATGGATAGCAGACATTCTAATAATGCAAATAGTTGGTTCTTGATTGCCATAATTCTTTTATTACTTATTGTAACAATATTTGCCGGAACTTTTTTTAAGAGTGAAAATAAACTTCAAGTTCTTTTGAAAAATAATCAAACTGTTTCTTGTTTTTTTGCGGTTCACGATGATGAGCAGAAAATAATAAAAGCATTTGTTTTATTTTATAACTCAATGACAGATAGAATTGCCGGTGTTCATTTATTGCCAGATACCTACTCTACTTTTGTAAAAGGCGGAAAACAAGGGTTTTATATTTTGTCAGAAACTTATGCGTTAGGTATCCCTAAAGAAGAGATAAAAAATGGTATTTCAAAATTGCTGGGAACTCAAATAAATTACTATCTATTTATGTCTAAGGATAATTTAATTAAATATGTTGATTTAGTTGGCGGGATAGAAATCTTTACAGAAGAAATTTCTATCCCGGCTAAACATGTTTATTATCCATCCGGTATTGTCAATCTTGACGGTGATAAAGCGATTGAATATTTAACATTAAAAAAGAATAATGAAAATGAATATGAAGAATTGAAACGGGATGAAATATTTATCCGAAGCGTGATTACTTTAAGAGAAACATTTCAAGATTTGTTTAATGAAAAAATTATATCAGAACATTTTTATCCTATGTGGAATACTAATCTGTCATTGAATGATATTTTGATTTTTTTCAACCAGATAAATACTCGCTTTTCTCAAGGAGTTTCGAATTATTCAAGAAATTTTGTCAGTATAATTGTTTATTGTGACAGAGATATGAAGAATAATAAAGCCATTTATTTGCCGAAAAAAAGTGGTTTTTGGGTGAAAAAGGAAATTAAGGAAACTCTTGCTGCTTTACAAATAAAAGAAGTTAAAGAAATCGGAAATAAGATTACGGTTCAAGTTTTAAACGGAACGGATATTGTCGGATTTGCGGGACGATGTAAACGTTATCTTGAATCGTATGGTTTTGATGTTATTGAAACCGGCAATGCAGATCATAGTGAATATAAAAATACGGTTATTATTATCAGAAATAATGAAACCAAAGCTTTAAAATTGGCTGATTTAATAAAATGCAAAAGAACAATATATGAGAATCGAACTCCGGAAGAAAATGGAATGTCTTCAAAAATAGATGTACGATTGATTTTAGGAAGAGATTTTGACGGAAAGGTTGTAAAATAGT
>JAXJQT010000023.1:0-2381 GCA_036311025.1 Spirochaetota bacterium | reverse complement strand
GTATAGACAAGAGTGTTCAGCGTAGAATGCTTGCGTCTGATGTAGAAGTCGGTTCTTTTTTATCCGGCGGAGTAGACAGCAGTGCGGTTGTAGCATTTGCGTCACGTTATAAAGACAATCTGAAAACATTCACTATAAAGTTTGATGAGAAAGATTTTGATGAAAGTGAATACGCCAAAAGTGTCGCCGAACAATATAACACTGAGCATAATAATTTTACGGTTACGCCGAAAGATATGCAAAAGGCGATAGAAAAAATTGTTTATCAATATGAAGAGCCTTATGCCGATGTTTCGCAATTACCGACTTATATTTTGGCACAAAAGACATCGGAAAAAGTAAAAGTCGTGCTAAACGGCGACGGCGGCGATGAAAACTTTGCCGGATATGACCGCTATCAGATACATCAGATTGCAGACCGGCTGAAATGGCTTCCGTTTACCGGATTAGCGGCACGGTGCTGTAAAATATTATCGGAAAAACTCAACAGTGCACTTTTTCATCAGGCGTTTGTATTTTTTCAAACGCTTCGAGAGTCGCCGGCTGTTCGTCACTACAATTATACGCGTTATTTTGATACGTATACAAAAGACGATTTTTATTTAGATTCAATCAAGCAACATATTAATAAAGACAAGTTTGCAGCATTTAGAAAGTTTGAAAAGAAATTACCTACGGTAGAGGCGATTCAATATTTAGATTTTCATACATATTTGCCGGATGATTTAATGGCGAAAGTAGATATTGCCAGCAGTGCGTTTGGTTTGGAAAGTCGAAGTCCGTTGCTTGATTACGAATTGGTAGAATTGGCTGCCAAAATGCCGCTAAAATACAAAATGAAAGGTAAAAAACGCAAAAAGATTTTTAAAGAGATATTGGAAGAACGATATTTGAGCAAAGATATTCTTTACAGAAAGAAAAAAGGCTTTGATGTTCCCGTAAATGCGTGGTTTCGTAATGATTTGAAAGATTTTCTAAGTTCAATACTTCTCGATCCGAAAGGACTCGTACTGAATCTGATGAAACGCAAGAAAGTCGAACAACTACTTGCAGAACATTACAGCGGAAAAGATAACGGTAAAAAATTGTGGGTACTTTTGACATTGAACCTTTGGTATAAACAATATTTTTTATAAAATTAATTAACAAAAAGGAGGCAATGAAAAATTGCCTCCTTTTTTTAAATCCCTAGGGACAGACCTGTATTCTAATTTCGAATGCCATTCAAATATTGACAACGGACTTAAGTCCATTGTTCTTCGACGTATAATTTAGCTCTTGGTGACAGACCTGTATTCCATTCCGGTATTTACTTACGTAAATATTTTATTGGTACACTTTGTTTACTATCATTAATCTCGTTGTTATTTCTTTATCCCAAAGTAGAATCGGGGGCTGTCACCTGTCAGAACGTAAGCCGGTTAAATAGGTCTATGTTGTTGCAAATAAGTTGCTTAAATCTATTTTCAGGCATTCTTCAAATAAGGAAATCTGTTTTTCTTAAAAATTGTATTTCCTCAAAATAAGGAAGCCTGCTTTTTTAAAACACTTCACTTCCTTAAAATAAAGAAACACGGAAAGTTTTAAAGTCTCAATTCCTTAAAATAAGGAACGCCGTTATTCCAAAAATCTAAAATCCTTATGGTAAGGAACGGTGTGTTCCAGCTGTGGTGAGTACGTGAAACGTACGAACGGAGTATTTCCGATAGGAAATACCAAGCAGAGCTAAATGAAATAAATGTGTTCCAGTAACGATACTTTTTTTTACTGTGTGAGTTGGGGACAGACCTTAATTCCATTCTGATATTTATTGGTACACTTTGTTTACTCATCGTTAATTCTGTTGTTATTTTTTTATTCCAAAGCAGAATTAAGGTCTGTCGTCTGTCGCCGGACAAATAAAAAAACGGAGGCTTTTTCTCGCCCCCGTCGTAAGCTAAATCATCAGTTTAATTTAGTGTCCTTTTCCAGAACCTACATAGTAAGCAACACGGTAATTATCACCCGGTGTAAATCCGACTGCAGCTTCCCAATCTGCTCCTGTAGTCGGATGAACTTCAATACAAGAACGAACATTAGAAACTTTGAATTTCAAAGGAGCAACCATTGTTTCCCATTCTCCGTTTGCCGTACCGTTAAAATCAGTGTCAAATGTAGAATCATAGAACGCAATATTCATACCGTCTTTTGAGTTAATTTTTGACAAATATGAAATGTAAGGCGTTGTTCCTTTTAATGTTAAGTCTATCCAAGTAGCACCACTTGCAATCACAACACTCTGACCAAATGTATATGGTGCACTATCATTTTCAGAAGCATTTGTTGATTTTACATAACACAACTGGTTCTTACCGTTTTGGAATGCAATGTGAAGATTACCG
>JAXJQT010000022.1:0-1198 GCA_036311025.1 Spirochaetota bacterium | reverse complement strand
GTTCTGATGTGGTCGGCAACAACTCTGATAGCTTTTGTTACTTCTTCGCTTTCTCCGTATTTTTTACCGGACAATTCTTCAATTTTTGCAATAATCGGAGTAAAGCTTTCTGTTTCATAAACAGTTTTTTTGCCGTTCATCATAGCAACAGTTCTTTCGATCCCCATTCCGGTATCAACATTTTTTTGAGAAAGCGGAGCATATTTACCGTTTTCGTCTTTGTTGAATTGCATAAAAACATCATTCCAGATTTCAATGTATTTTCCGCATCGACATCCGGGACCGCATTTGTCGGAACAAGCTTCTTTGCCTGTATCTATAAACATTTCTGTATCAGGACCGCATGGACCGGTATTTCCGGCAGGTCCCCACCAGTTGTCTTCTTTTGGTTTGTAATGAATGTGGTTTGATTTGATACCGAGTGATTCCCAAATCTTTGCGGATTCATCGTCACGCTCTGCATTTTCGTCACCTTCAAAAACCGTAACATGAAGTTGTTCTACGGAAAAACCTAATTCTTTTGTCAAAAATTCGAATGACCAAGAAATTGCTTCTTCTTTAAAATAGTCACCTAAAGACCAGTTTCCCAACATTTCAAAAAATGTAAGGTGTGAAGAATCACCTACATCATCAATATCACCGGTTCTGATACATTTTTGATAATCTACAAGGCGTTTTCCTTCCGGATGAACTTGTCCCGTAAGATAAGGTACTAACGGGTGCATTCCGGCAGTTGTAAAAAGTACGGGTCGTTTTCAGGAATCAAAGACGCAGCTCTGATTTGCTCATGTCCTTTGCTTTCAAAAAAGCTGATATATTTTTTTCTCAGTTCTCTAAAGTCCACTTTATATTCTCCAAAGTCAAAAATTATTTGCATTATAAAAAAATTAACGATTACCGTCAATTTTTCAATTTGCTTTTTGTGTGTATTTAAAATTGTGCCAAATGGCTTGCTCGGCATTGGAGCTAAACTTTAATCAAAGTTTAATAAACCTTTTCAGGTTAAAATAGTAATTTGCAAGCAGAGCTTGCATTTAAAATGCAACTTTGGTTCAAAGCTTTTATAAACCTACTTAGGTTTAAGATACATTTTGCAAGCAAGCTTGCATTTGGGAATCGTTTTGGGGCAAAACGTGTAATTTTTAGGAGGGGAACACCGGCTCTTTGCTTTGCTTGGCATTTACTAAAGTAAATGCTC
>JAXJQT010000021.1:0-1859 GCA_036311025.1 Spirochaetota bacterium | reverse complement strand
GGATAAAATAATGCAGATAACCAGCTATATTAAAAATGACAGTATTTTTATTGTTAAATTAAGCGGTGAAGTAGACCTTTATAATGCTAATAAAATTAAAGATAACATCGCTAATCATTTAAAACATTCAACTGCTAGAAACATTATTATTAATCTAGATGAAGTTACATATATAGACTCTACAGGAATAGGAACATTGATTTCTATACGACAAATGATTTCCGGTGCCAGAGGGGAATTACGCTTGATTCATGTAACAAATTCTGTAAAAAAAATCTTCGAGCTTACGAAATTGAATATGTTATTTAAAATATTGGACGATGAAGAATCTGCCATCGCTACATTTTAATTTCTAAGAAACATTTTTTAAGGAGTAAAATAATGAAAAAAGTATATATTCCGCTTATTCTTATCTTAACATTTTTAATGTGTTTTTCTAGTAAAAAATCAGCAGCAGAAGTAGTTGAAGAAGCTCCGGCAGAAACACAAAAAACTGAAATTACAGAACCGGAATCTACTGAACCTGTTATTGAAAAAGAAGAAGCACAACCGGAAGAGACAATTGTAGAACAGCCAAAAGAAAAAATCAGTGAGACCGTATTTAAAGAAGTAGAAGACTTGCTTGCAAAAGCAAAAGAAGCATTGGCTGATATTTATGATAAAGAAAATTTTTTGAATGCTAAAAAAAATCTGAATGATGCAAAAAATCTAAATGAAACAAATCCTGACAAAGCTGCAGAACTTTTGGATTTAGCACGTAAACAAGCAGAAGATGCTTATCACAATGCGTACAAAGCCAGAGCATTAGAAAAAAAGCAAGAAGCAGACAGACTTATAAGCGATTTGAAAGCCGGCGGAATAGAAGTTTCTAATAAAGAAGAGTTTGATAATGCCATGAATCCTTACAATAAAGGAACGACTTTTTTTGACGAAGAAAACTATCCGTCTTCTTATGCTAAATATGCAGAATCGGTAGATAAATTAAAAGAATTATCCGCTGTACAGAAAAAAATGCGTCAAGAATCAGAATCAAAAATCAAATATATCCAAAGTTTAATTCGAAAAGCAGAAAAACTCGGAGCGGCAACTTACGCAGCTGACGAACTAGGAAGTGCAAAAGACAACCTTAACAACGGTATTCAACAATATAAAGATTTTAGTTTTGATGACTCTAAAGCGTCATTGGAACAAGCGGAAAAAGATGCGATTGCTGCCATCGACAAAACAAATAAAGCTCTCGCAGAAAAAAAACGTTTAGAAGCCCTAAAAGCTATCAGAAAAGCCGGAAAATCTCTTGAGAAAGCTGCCGGAAAAGAAACCTTAAAAAATGGCAAAGCACAAAAATCTCTTGATTATAAATTTGAATTTGAAGAAGACGTTGAAATAAATGAAGGAAACGCACCTAAAAGTGAAAATTCAGTAGAAGAAATGTCTTTGTCTTCATATCAAAAAATATTAGAACGAGCAGTAGATTACATTGAAAAAGCAAAAGAAGCATATCACAAAGCGGATTATGATATGGCCATAAAGTACGCTGAAATTGCACAACGTATAGCAGATTCTTACTCCGGCGTAGGAATAAAAACCTATTACACTGTAAAACTAAATCCGCAAAGACGTGATTGTCTGTGGAGAATTTCAGAATATGCATACATCTATAATAATCCGTTTTATTGGCCTATGATTTGGAAAACAAACAAAGAGGATATTCTAAATCCTGACTTAATTTTTCCGGGGCAAACTTTCGCTATCCCGGAATTAGATTGATATTTTTTTACTCCAAAATGTTTAACCACTCATTGAAAAATGGGTGGTTTTCTTTTTTATTCCCCTTCCCTGCACCTAAAGAAAAAAGTTCT
>JAXJQT010000020.1:0-6315 GCA_036311025.1 Spirochaetota bacterium | reverse complement strand
GAAAAAATATCACGACTTCTGGTATATTCTCATGGCCTGTAAAAGGTGTTATAACATCGTCTTACGGTTATAGAAGCGACCCTATTACCGGAGTAAAAGATTTTCATTCCGGCTTAGATATAAGAGGAGCAATGAATACACCGGTAAAAGCTCCGTCTGACGGAATTGTAGCTTATACAGGCTGGTCAAATATTTATGGTAATTTTATTCTAATAAAGCACGATAATAATATTGTAACAATGTATGGACATTTAAATAAGATTAATGTAAAAAAGGAAGATAATGTGACAAAAGGAAGTACTATTGGTGCTGTAGGAAGTACAGGACGAAGTACCGGTCCTCATTTACATTTTGAAATATTGAAGAACAACAAACGGGATAATCCTTTAAATTATCTGAGTATGGAGAAATAGAGTGCAAAACAAAGAACAAAAAACACTTTCTAATAGAAAAGAATCGGCAATTATTGAAAGATGGGAATATTTTTTAATATCAATGTTAGGAGTCGTTTTTTGTGTCTTTGCGATAGCCTTATTTTCTATGTCTAAATCTGCGTCATCAGATTTACTCTTATCAAGCAGAACACTAAAGAAAACATTAGAGTATTCTTCCAGATATAAAGACAGCGGACTCGGTGGTGCTTATAAACCGGATACTACCACTGCTCCAGTGACTTATTTTGATTATTATATAAAATCAGGCGAATCAATTCATTCTATAGCCAGACGTTTTGGTATGGATGAAGTAACGCTTGTTAATATTAATAATATTTCATGTGCTTCTATTGTACGTGCAGGAATGAAAATTCAGATTCCGAATCAAGACGGTATTGTTGTTGATATAAAGAATAAAGAAGATTTAGAAACAACTGCAGAGAAATATAATTTTGAAAAAGAAGAACTTTGCAAAATCAACGGACTTTCAGATTCGAATGTAGAGGCTATGAAGCTTTTTGTTCCTGGTGTAAAATTTGATTCATTGACACGTTCTATGCTGTTGGGAGAATATTTCCGCCGTCCGGCTTACGGAAGATTTACATCTATGTACGGTTATAGAAAAGACCCATGGACCGGTGTAAGTAATTTTCATCAAGGTGTTGATATTGCCAACAGAAACGGCGGAAATATATATGCTGCAGCTGCTGGTACTGTTATTTATAGCGGTTGGTCATGGGTTTACGGTAATATGATAAGAATCAAACATCCGGGCGGATATGTTACATTGTATGGACATTTAGACCGTATTCATGTAGAGGACGGAGCTTGGGTAAATAGCGGTGCCGTTATTGGTAAAATGGGAAATACCGGACGTTCAACAGGAACACATTTACATTATGAAGTTCGACAATGGGGAAAAACAGTTAATCCTTTAAGAGTAACAATATTCTAAATCTCCCCTATTTTTAGTAAAAATAGCTTGCAATATTTAGCAAGCTTTTTTTGTCTATAAATGAATTACTTCTGCTTACTTTCATTAATCTCAAGCCTTTATTAATCAATGAAAGAAAATATAAGTCTTGTCTTTATATTCTTTATGAGAAATCTAAAAATACTTATTTTGACAAGTTATGCAATACGTTATATAAACACAACTGGAGAATGCAAATGGATAATGAAAAATTAAATCAACAAAAAGAATTTCTTGTTAACAGAATAAAAAAAAATGAAAAGCAGTTAAGAAAATGGCGTAAAAACGAAAATATTACATGTTGGCGTGTTTATGACAAAGATATTCCCGAAATTCCGGTAGTTATAGATTGTTATAATAATGCAATTCATGCAGCGGAGTATCGTACTTTTAAAGTTGAAAACGAGAAAGCCCGTGAAATATGGCTTAATGATTTATTAAAATCTGCAGCTGCTACACTCGGGATTCCGGAAGAAAATATATTTTTCAAATTTAGAAAACGTCAGAAAGGTTTGCAACAATACGAAAAGTTTGCACAAACACGCCGTAGAATGATAGTGGAAGAAGGTGGTTTGCGTTTTATTGTAAATATGACAGATTATCTTGATACAGGCTTATTTTTAGATCATAGAATTACACGTGATATGGTGCGTTCTGTATCTGACGGTCGCAGAGTTTTGAATTTATTTTCCTATACTGGAAGTTTCTCTGTTTATGCAGCTGACGGCGGTGCAGATAGAACCGTAAGCGTAGACTTATCGAATACTTATTTATCATGGGCAGAAGAGAATTTCAGATTAAACGGATATTACAGCGGAAAACAAAAATTTATCAGAGATGATGTTTTTCATTATTTAAAAGAGGCAAAAAAGAACGGTGAACGATTTGATTTAGTGGTAATAGACCCGCCGACATTTTCAAACAGTAAAATGTCAGATAATGTTCTCGATATTCAAAGAGACCATGTTCGCCTACTCAACGACATTATGCCACTTTTAAATCCTGATGCAGATGTTTTCTTTTCTACAAATTTTACACGATTCAAACCGGATAATGAAGCATTGATGTATACAAAAATAGAAAATATCACGGATGCTACGATTCCGCCGGATTTTCGCAATAAAAAAATTCATTATTGTTATCATTTGAAAAAATAATTTTTTTTCTACTCTATTTATAAATAGGCTTATTTATATCTATTTATTGAGATAAAAAAAACGTGCATTTCATTCCAAATCGGACGAAGTACACGTTTCTTTTTATTTTTATTCGTATTCTACAACGTCAATCCATTTTGTCAGAAGTTCTTTTTCTTCCGGTTTATTTTTAACAGATTGAGACGCTGCTACAATCGGAATCCATTTTTGAACAAGTTGTTTAGCTACATCATTTTTCTTGCAAAACAAGTCTAAATATTTTTTAGCTAATTCTTCTTTTCCGTTAAGAGAGAACATCAAGAATGTTCTTGCAACATCTTCAAGAGGATTTCCTTGTGTCGCATGTGACCAGTCAATGATGTATTCTTTTCCGTCTTCAGCAATGATTACGTTACTTGGATTGAAATCTCCGTGACAAACTTTGTCATAACGAGTAAAAGATTCCAATCTCATCTGCAAATCATAACGAGTCGTAGCATCCAAATCAGCTTCTGCAAGTTTACGTTTCATTTTATCACGAATACGATTTAACAAAGGAGCTTCTTGTTTATGAATCAAAGTCTGTAAGTTTACAAATTGTTCCAAATACTCATCTTCTTTTTCCGGATTTTCAGCCATCAATTGAGCAAGGTTTTTTCCTTTAATGTATTCCAAAACAATAGCCCATTTTCCGTCAATTTTACAAACTTCAATAATTTTAGGAATATTTAAGTCTGTTTCTTCAACTCTGGCTTGATTCAATGCTTCATTCAAAACACTTGCTTTAGAATAATTCTCATCAAACAATTTCACACAGTATTCACCACTTTTGTAAACAACTTTACCCGGTCTTTCTGCTAAAACTTCATCTTTTTTAAATTCCATAGCAATCCTCCTTATTTACCATAGTATGCTTTCAAATAAATTTCTTTGATTTCAGACATCAATGGATAACGTGGGTTCGCACCAGTACACTGGTCATCAAAAGCTTTTTCTACCATATCATCCAATGTATCTAAGAAATATTTTTCATCTACATCATAATCTTTGATAGTCTTTTTGATACCAACTTTAACTTTCAACTCTTCAATAGCTGCAAGTAAGTTTTCGAACTTTTCATTGTCATTTTTACCCTGAATACCAAGGAAGTTAGCACATTCTACATAACGTTCAAGAGTATGAGGATAAGCATATTGAGAGAAAGTTCCCATTTTTGTAGGAGCTTCTACAGAGTTAAAACGCATAACTTCTGTAATCAACAATGCATTTGCAACACCGTGAGGTAAATGGTGGAATGCTCCGAGTTTGTGTGCCATAGAGTGACAAATACCCAAGAAAGCATTTGCAAACGCCATACCGGCCATTGTTGAAGCATTAGCCATTTTTTCTCTTGCAATAGGATCTTCCGCACCTTTTTCATAAGCAGCAGGTAAATATTCGAAAATATTTTTCATTGCTTTTAATGCAAGACCGTCAGTGTATTCTGTAGCCAAAATTGACGCATAAGCTTCCAATGCATGAGTCAATGCATCGATACCGGAAGCAGATGTCAAACCTTTAGGTTGATTCATCATCAAATCTGCATCAACGATTGCCATATTAGGCAACAATTCATAATCTGCAAGCGGATATTTTTGACCGCTTTCTTCATCTGTAATAACTGCAAACGGTGTAACTTCAGAACCTGTACCAGATGATGTAGGAACAGCAACGAAGTAAGCTTTTTCACCCATTTTAGGGAATGTATAAACACGTTTACGAATATCCATAAAACGCATAGCCATATCAAAGAAATCTGCTTCCGGATGTTCGTACAATACCCACATGATTTTAGCAGCATCCATTGCAGAACCACCACCTACGGCAATGATTACGTCCGGTTCGAACAATCTCATTGCAGCCGCACCTTCTTTAGCAGAAGCCAAAGTCGGATCCGGTTTTACATCATAGAAACATGTATATTGAATACCCATTTCATCAAGTTTATCTTGAATTGGTTTTAAATAACCGTTTTTGTACAAGAATGTATCTGTTACGATAAATGCTTTTTTCTTGCCCATAACGTCTTTAAGTTCTGATAAAGCGACAGGCAAACAACCTTTCTTGAAGTAAACTTTTTCAGGTGCTCTGAACCACAACATGTTTTCTCTCCTTTCTGCAACAGTTTTGATATTTAATAAATGTTTTACACCAACGTTTTCTGAAACAGAGTTTCCACCCCATGAACCACAACCTAAAGTCAATGACGGAGCAAGTTTGAAGTTGTACAAATCTCCGATACCACCGTGAGATGACGGAGTATTAATCAATACACGACAAGTTTTCATTGCAGCTTGGAATTTTGCAATCTTTTCAGCACCGGTTCCAACATTAATATATAAAGAAGAAGTATGACCGTAACCACCGTCAGCTACAAGAACTTCAGCTTTTGCCAAGGCATCATCAAAATCTTTAGCCTTATACATAGCAAGTACAGGAGACAATTTTTCATGAGCAAATTCTTCCTCAATTGAAACAGACTCAACTTCTCCGATTAAAATCTTTGTTGATTCCGGAATATCAAAACCGGCAAGTTTAGCAATAGTAACAGGTTTTTGACCTACAATCTTAGCATTCAAAGCACCGTTGATTAAGATTGTTTTTCTTACTTTTTCGGTTTCTTCCGGAGTACAGAAGTAACATCCTCTGAGAACAAACTCTTTTTTTACTTCTTCATAAATATCTTTGTTTACGATAACAGCTTGTTCTGACGCACAAATCATACCGTTATCGAAAGTTTTAGAATGAATCAAAGAACTTACGGCTACTTTGATATCACAAGTTTCGTCCATGATAACAGGTGTATTTCCGGCACCTACTCCCAAAGCCGGTTTTCCTGATGAATATGCTGCTTTAACCATTCCTGGACCGCCGGTAGCCAAAATAATATCAGCTTCTTTCATTACTGTATTTGTTAATTCTAAAGACGGAACATCAATCCAGCCGATGATACCTTCAGGTGCTCCAGCTTTTACTGCTGCATCAAGAACAACTTTAGCAGCTGCAATAGTTGCATTTTTTGCTCTCGGGTGCGGAGATATAATAATACCGTTTCTTGTTTTCAAAGAAATCATAGTTTTAAAAATTGCTGTAGATGTAGGATTTGTTGTAGGGATTACAGCTGCAATAACTCCGATTGGTTCTGCAATTTTCTTAATTCCGAAGGCTTTATCTTCTTCTATTACACCACATGTTTTTGTATCTTTAAATGCGTTATAAATATATTCTGAAGCATAGTGATTTTTAATAACTTTATCTTCTACAATCCCCATGCCGGTTTCTTCTACTGCCATTTTAGCAAGCGGAATTCTTTCCTTATTTGCTGCCAAAGCTGCTGCTTTAAAAATCGCATCTACTTTTTCTTGTGAAAAAGTAGCAAATTCCTCCTGTGCTTTACGCACTTTGGTGATTAATTGTACCAATTCTTCAACATTAGTTACTTGCGGTTGATCCATACATTCCTCCTGAATATTTTTTTTAAAAAACATTATAAACACGACCGCTTTTGTCGTTTACGGGTGCATATTACATAAGAATTGATTTATTGTCAAGTTTTATTGTGAAAAAAATATCAATAATAAGTGTTAAAAAGTGCAATAAATAAGCTTTATTTGTGATGATTAATTATAAATAAAGTTGTTTTTTTGTATGATGCAATCAATTTTCTAATAAATATTTATTTTTTCCGATTTTTACGATACTATATTTCGTTTATTAATTTAATATTTTTAGT
>JAXJQT010000019.1:0-2166 GCA_036311025.1 Spirochaetota bacterium | reverse complement strand
GTTTTCCCAATGAATAAAATCTGCAGGTTTACCGGTAGGATCATCCCAAGTACAATCCAGCAATCTCCAATCAGGATTATCTGCCGTTCCTACATTTACATGATTCCATCCGTGATTAATGGAACTACTGGAAATATATTTTACCTCTATTCCGCAGTTTCGTATCAATGCAGCTGCTAAGTTAGCGTATCCTTCACATACAGCCATTCCGTATTCCATTACGGCTACGGCATCTTGACGTTTTCTGGTTCCGCCCCCAGTGCTGTCCATATCATAGAAATGATTTAATACAATCCAATCGTGAATAGCTTTTGCTTTGTCGTAAGCAGTTTCAAATCCGTATGTAATGTCAGCTGCTTTGTTCATAATATTAATATCATCAGCCTGTACTACGCTTGACGGATACAACCATGTACCGTCTTCGCCATTAGTATTATTAACCATAAAAGTAACAGCCGGGTACTTTTCAAAGTAGTTAGCCACCACAGTATTATCACCTTGATAAATTACTTCTCCGTCCTTTGATTTATTTTTTTTATTGTCATAATCCTCATAAGACCACGAAAGATAGCTCGCGTCATAGTCATACAGTTTTACCGTATAATCTCCGGCTCCCCAGCGTAACCAAATACGAGTATTTATTTCGCCGTCTTCACCGGTTCCTCGATAAGTGTAACTTTCAGTATTTGTACCGTTAGAAATTGTAATCCTCATAAATTGATACATATCCGGATTATTTACTTTAAGTTTCAATGGGAAGAATGCGTCTGCACTGAATTCATTTTTATCAGGATACACGACTTCAAGCTTTGCAGTAGCTTTTATATTAGATGTATCAAGTCCTGGAACTGTTAAGTCTATATTCACATTTTTAGTACTTCCGTCCATTGTATCACTGTCGATTCCGTTGTAAGTATTTCCCATGTAAGTAATAGGCTCTGTCAAGTAATCCGCAGAGAGAACATTTACTTCGACAGCTTTATTTATAGCTCCATGTTCTACGGTAAAAGTTTGCTTTCCTGTATTTTCAGTTTTAAATTCTTTTACAGCATTTTCAACCGTACCGTCCATAAATGACATTTTTAGATTGTAAGCAATTGTATTTCCGAAAATAACATTTTGTACTCCTTTCGGAGTGATTTCATAAGTACATACTGCTACTTCATAGTTGTCTACTGCCGCTTTCTTTGCCCAGACTCCGTAATATGAACCTGCTGTTTCACTTGTAATTGTAAATTCTTTGCCGCTTACAAAGTCACTTGTCACCACACCGCCGAATGTACCGTCAGCATTAAAACGAATAACTTCGGCTCCTCCAAGCTCTGCTTTCATAACCGCAACAACATCATTTGCTTCGGAAACTTTATCACTAAAAAACTTCATTTCATTTAATGCAAGGCTACCGCTGTTGCTGCTGATTTCTTTCGGCACGGTAAAGAAACTGCAACTTGAGTCTTTATCTTCTTTGATTTCCACATCCTCGTTATTCACGCCTGATGTGATTACATTTTTGTCACCGTCAAGCAAATCTATCGCAAGTTTACCTTTGTAATAAGTTCCCAATCCGAGAACAAAAGTAGCTTTCCATATTTTTCCGGGAAGCCCTACACCTTCCGCACCTTCGATATTAGACAAATCTTCTTCTTTGATTTCCAATGTTTCGATTGTAGCCCATTCATAAGTCGGCGGTGTTGTGTCATAATTGATATTTGTATTATATTTTAAGCTTGCATATTTTGTCTGCGGTGCAATAGCACGGCTTTCTGTAAGTGTGTAATAATCAGGAATAAACATTTTTACTGATACATTACCTGTTTTTATTACCGGATCTTTAGGCGTTTTAATTTTTGTATCCGGTTCTGTCATAGGAGTACATCCTACAAAATACAAAACTGCCAATATCGACAATATCGCAAATTTTACGCTATATTTTTTCATTGCTTCCTCCTATTAATAAATAGTTGCATCTAAATTACCTGTGGCTTTTTTTAGCTCGAAAGTGATTTTAAATATTTTAGTTTCCTGCGGACCTAAATCAAACTGTTCGAAATCCCATTTAGATGCACCATATTCATTGTATTCACCGTCACCGCTTTCGACTTTGAAATAAACCCATTCCTTTGAGTACTTTTCTAATTGCCATTTTCTTACGACGCCGTCCCCAAC
>JAXJQT010000018.1:0-2817 GCA_036311025.1 Spirochaetota bacterium | reverse complement strand
TTCATTTTTGTTTCATTTGCACATGTCTGATTCTTCATACGATAATATTCTTGAGGTTTTACCGGAAAATTTAAGTTTCAGTGAGTGCAATTTATGCCTAAAAATGTTGACTGAAATTATCCAATGTTTAAAAGTAGACTGTATGGGAAAAGATACAAACATTGCAGATGAAATGATAAAAAAACTATCTGATACAAAGAATAAGGCTGATTTTATGGATATGTTGAAGAAATTACGTTACCCGAAAGTATCGCAACTGAAACAGCGTTTTTCCGATTATTTGTCATCGTTCAATTTTCCCGGCGGTGTGTCTGTGACTACGGATGAATTCTTTGAAAAAAACGTGATAAACATGACTATTTCTTTTAGTGACAAAAGTAGTTTGGAAAAGAAATTGACTCGGATTTCGGAAGAATTAAAAAAGCAAAATGACGTGACAGATTATTTTTGTATTAAGAATTTATTGGAGGAAAAATGATTCCTATTCCTTTTAAAAAAGTTTGGATTGAAAATAAAATTGCCGGTCATTATAAAACTAAGCATATATTATCGAAGCTGGAAGATGTAGAAATTGATTATTTTGATGATTTGAATGCTCTTATTCATGATACTCCGACTGTTTTTCATCCGGAAAGTCGCTCGGAAGTACTTGTACTTTCTGCTATACGCGGTGAGATTTTGCGAAAATGTCCCGGTACGCACGGGCACTTGTGTTGTAATTATCACATTGTAAATCAATATATCGGCTGTCCGATTGGTTGCAGTTACTGTATTTTGCAAGGTTATTTAAACCAACCGTTTACTATTATCAATGTAGATATCGAATCGATTTTTGAAGAATTGGAAAAATATCAAAAAAATAATCCGGGTAAGCAAATAAGAATCGGAACAGGAGAATTGGGAGATTCGCTTGTGTATGATCATTTGACTAACTTTTCGGAAGACTTTCTTGAGTTTTTTGCAGGACGAAATGAGTTTATTTTTGAATTTAAGACTAAAACGACAAATATTGATTTGCTTTTGAAGCATAAAAGTCCGGGTAATATAGTGGTGGGATTTTCGGTAAATCCTGATATTGTGCGAATAAACGAGGAAAAATTTTCTGCGACATTGCAAGAGAGAATTGAAGCTGCAAAAAAACTTGTAGATGCCGGTTATAAAATAGCTCTTCATTTTGACCCGATAGTTTCTATTCCTAATGCAGATATTGAATATAAACAAACAGTAGATTTTATATTCTCATATTTGAAACCTGAAGATATAGCCTGGATAAGCTTAGGGACGTTCCGCTATACAAATGATTTGAAATCTATGATGGAGTATAATTATCCTGAATCGTCGTTGTTGAGCCGTGAGTTTGTGTTGTGTTCTGACAGTAAATTTCGCTATTTGCGTTCGGTAAGAACGAATTTATATAGAATGGTTATTGGCTTTTTGCAAGATGTGAATAAGGATTTGCCTGTTTATCTGTGTATGGAAAGCCCTGAGGTTTGGATGGATACGCTGGGGATTTTGCCGGGGAATTGCAGTGGTTGCCCACAGGAGGAAACAATGGATTTGTTGTTCAAAAGGCGTGTTACATTAAAAAAAGGAAATCATAGTTGAGAGCATTGCAAGCTTCGATTACTTTTATCGACAAGATATTGATTTTGCTTCTTGGATTTGTTGCGGTTTTTATTCCGGCTTTTTTCATTATTAACAGAGTATTTTTTGATGACGTCGGAATGTTGTGGATTAGTACGCCTACGCAGGAGTTTGTATATCCGATGGATAAGGAACAAAGCATAAAAGTACAAGGGCGTATCGGTAGTATTGAAATTGAAGTGAAAAATAGAAAGTTTAGATTTGTTTATTCGGAATGTTCCGGCGGGCAGTGTGTAAAAAGTGGTTGGGTTTCGTTTCCTATGATGCCGATTGTATGTTTACCGAACGGTGTAGTAGCTGTGATTAAAAAAAGTAAATCTGATATACAAATTGACGGAGTCGCAATGTGATTATAAAAGAGAAAGAATTTACCGCATCTCTTGCGGCTATGAGTGCGTTTTTAGGAATATTCGAAAGTTTCATTCCGACTCCGGTGCCGTTTTTACGGTTTGGATTTGCAAATATTCCGGTATGTTTGGCGTTGCCGTTTCTTTCGATAAAAAATATCAGTTTTATTGTTGCTTTTAAATTGCTGTTTACACATCTTTTTCGCGGTACACTGTTTTCGTTTCCTTTTTTTGCATCGTTGGGAGGAAGTGTTTTGTTTTTGCTTGTCGTGCTTCCTTTTTTTCTGTTATTGCATAAACGAGTCAGTTTTATTTCTGTAAGTTTATTCGGAGCAATAGGGCACAATGTCGGACAATTGCTTGCAGCCTTGTTTTTTATCCCGGTTAATGTATTATCGGTAATCGCACTTGTAATGCTTCCGCTTGGTGTGATAACCGGGATAATAAACGGCGTTATATGTAATCATTTTTATAAAAGGCTATGCAAAAACTCTATAAAGTTAGTCAATTAGAGATATTTTTGAGAAAATGATTTGCAATCAAATTTGTTAGGATAGCTTTTTAATACTTCTTGATAGAATTTCTCCATTCTTGCAACATGATTTTCAGCAGTAAACTTGCTGGAATTTTTCAGGCTGTATTCTGAGAATTCCTTTAGTTTTTTATCGTCGTGAATCAATGATTTTATTTTAGCTGTCATTTCTTCATCTGAATCTACGATGTAACCATTTTTACCATTGTGGACTAAATCAAGATAGCTGTCATCACGTCTGACAATCATCGGCATGCCGCACATACTTGCTTCAATCAATGTCATAGGCTGTAC
>JAXJQT010000017.1:0-2826 GCA_036311025.1 Spirochaetota bacterium | reverse complement strand
TTTCTGATTTCATCTGCAACAACTGCAAATCCTTTTCCGCTGTCACCTGCATGGGCTGCCTCGATTGCGGCGTTCATTGCAAGTAAGTTTGTTTGAGATGCTATAGAAGAAATTACGGCGTTTGCATCTTGCAACATTGCTGATTGAGTTTCTATATCTGCAATTTGTTCGTTTACAGATTTTTGCATAGAAGAACCTTGCATTGCTTTTTCTCCCAATTCAGTAAATGAAGCCGCCATTTTTTCGATTGATTTATTAATAGAAGCGATATTTCCAAGCATTTCTTCTACGGCTGCTGAAGCTTGCGTAACTCCTGATGCCTGATTTTCAATCATATTGTCTAATGAACGAATATTTGAAGCTATCTCTGTTACCGCTCCGGCTGTTTCTTCGACAGAATTAAGTTGGTTTTCAATTTGTTCATAAATAATTTTGATATGTGACAAAATATCTATTATAGAAGCACCGGTTTCTTTTGTAGAATCTTGTAACTTCCCGTCAATTTCTACCAAACCGTCTTTTGAGACTTTTACCTCTCCGATAATTTCCTGCAATTTTTCCATGAATCCGTTGAATTTAATTGCAACTTCCCCGATTTCGTCGTTTGTAGAAACTTTTATTCTCTGAGTCAAATCTGCATTTCCGGTGGAAACTTCGTCTATATTTTTGATAACAGATTTCAATGGTTTCAGTGAACCGGAAAGAGAAAATAATAAAATCAATATGATTACAACAGCAATTACGATATTTGAAAATGCTAAAATCGTACTGATTTTTGTTGCCGTAGCTTCTATTTGTACCTGCGGAACAGAAATAGCAACCGACCAATCTGTATGTTCAATCGGTGAATAAACCACAAACTCTTTGCCGTCTGTCAAAAATCCAT
The DNA here is from genome assembly GCA_036311025.1 of Spirochaetota bacterium. Classification (GTDB taxonomy): domain Bacteria; phylum Spirochaetota; class GWE2-31-10; order GWE2-31-10; family GWE2-31-10; genus RGIG8597. The sequence goes on along the minus strand of JAXJQT010000017.1, from coordinate 1,940 downwards.
TGATATAAACTTCACCGGATTTTTTTGCAATCATCTCTTTTGCAACGGCTTTTATATCTTCGTGACCTGCAATATTTTCTGTTAAAAAGTTTTTGTTCATTTGATAAGAACTGTCCGGAAAAGCAACTACGTTTCCGGTTCCGTCTAACATCATGGCGTATCCGTTTTTACCGTACTTCACTGCATTTACCAGATTTTGGAATTCTTTCATGTTTTTTACACCGACAAACATCCCGATTTTTCGGTTATCTCGGTTATAGGCAGCTTTTACTATCATCGCAGAAACAAGCCCGGTAGCTTTTGCAACTGTAGGATTTGTCACTACTGTTTCCGCTCCTTTGTACATGATTTCTTTGTAATAACTTCTGTCACCGTGAAATCCTGTTTTCCCGTCATCATAAAAACTGTTTCCGTCGGCATCAATAAATAAAACATAGTTAAAATATGAATTTCTTCGATATGGAGTCGTTGCCAACCAAGCACCGATTTCTTTGCTTGTTTTACTGAACTTTACGGCATCTGACTGTGTATAAAAATCCATCGCACTGAAACAAGAGTCTATTATCCCACTCATTTCTGCCGTAAAACTACTTGCAAAAACATTGATATTTTGACGTGTTTCATCCAAAGAGGATTTTTTGATTATACTGTTGGAAATAAAAATCAAAACTGTAAACAATACACCTATAATAATTGTCAAAGTCAAAATTATTTTTGTACTCAGTTTTCCGGTTCTTTGTTGTGTCATGTAAAACTCCCGCTAATCGTCTGTTAATAATCTTTTAATGACAGTCTAAAGGACTGTTTCGTATCTGTTGCTTTTCGTTTTTTCCGATGAAAAAGTTTAAAAATATAAAACTGACATTTCACAGACTTAGCCGACTTTTTATTTACAGAAAATTGTAATATTTCAATTTAAAATATGAGTCTTTCAAAATCAGATTTTCATGATAACGGTCTGTCATTTTTTTTTACAAGAGACTTTTATACTTGTCATATAACTTTTTTTCACTTAAAATCGTTTTTTCAAAATCGGAGGTAATTATGAAAATTGTAAAAAGACAACTTAACAGCAAAATGTGTTTTATTTGCGGATTAGACAATCCTGTCGGGCTCAAAGCTCCTTTTTATACAATGGAAGACGGAAGTGTAATGACACAGTTTCAATACAAAGCAGAACATCAAAGTTTTCCGCTGAGAGTGCACGGCGGTTTGATTACTACTATGCTTGATGAACTTGCAATGCGTGCGTATTGGGTAGAGAATGAAACCGGCTTGGGAGTCACTCTTTCACTGGAAACAAAATTTCGCAAACCTGTTCCGTATAATGAACAGCTTTTCGGTCGCGGAATAATAACTAAACAAACATCACGAATGTTTATCGCCGAAACCCAAATCTTTGATAATACAGGTTTGCTTTTGGCAAACGGTACGGCTAACTATATCAAATTGCCGGCTGAAAAGATTGCCGAAGATGCCAGCTTCCATGAAGAGATGTGTTATTTAATAGAAGATAACATCACGGAATTAGAATTAGAATTAGATATAAACAAGAATTAATTTTTTTCCTTTATAAACCAAATAATCGTAAGACTGACAGCTCTTGCCGGAAAAGTAAACATTAGGAATGCTTTATCATGCAGACATTATCAAATGATAACGCACTTGCTTTTTGTATTCTTTATCCGGCAAGTTTGCTTTCCAAAACATTTTCTTATCAAACTACAATCTTTTTATGATAGCAACGAATCAACTCGCCGTCATCTTCTTCTATCATATCAAAGAAATCAAACCCGCAATGTTCGTAAAACTGCGTATGTGTAGTAATCAGATAAACATCGTTGATATTATGAGTCGCCAAATGTTTACACGCCGCAGAAAGCATTTTTTTTGCAATTCCACGTCCTTGAAAATCTTCACGCACATAAACAGCACAAATA
>JAXJQT010000016.1:0-2851 GCA_036311025.1 Spirochaetota bacterium | reverse complement strand
ATCATTTTGGCTGTTTCAATGAAATAATCGGCATTCAATTCATTAGAAGCAATCATTGTGTGAAGACCGAAACGTTTTACGCCTTTTTCTTGAAGCATTTTGTAACCTTCAAAAAGTTGGTCACGTGTAAATCCGTATTTTGCTTCTTCAGGATTTCCGATTAAAACATTACCTTTTCTAAGCGGGCCCGGATTGTATCTGAAACATACAATTTCTGGTAAGCCGGCAACTTTTTCTAAAAAGTTGATGTGAGAAATATCGTCAAGATTGATAATTGCATCGATTTCACGAGCTTTCTTGTATTCGTCAGCCGGCGTATCGTTTGATGTAAACATAATATAGTCGCCCGGAAGTCCGACTTTTTGTGCCATAAGCAATTCCGGTAAAGAACTACAATCTGCTCCGAATCCTTCGTCTTTCAAAATCTCTAAAATTGCCGGATTCGGTGTTGCTTTTACAGCAAAATAATTTCGAAACATCGGAGCCCATTCAAATGCTTTTTTAAATCTACGTGCATTATCACGGATAGCTTGTTCATCATAAATATAAAACGGAGTCGGATGCTCCTGTGTAATTTTATCAATATCCGCTTGTGTAAACGGAACTTTTTTTTCACAACTCATGGTTTTCTCCTTGATAAATATTTGTCTGTTTTTATACTCAAATGTCTGCATTTATGCAAATACCATTTGTGATTTTTTCAAATGTCGCCGAACTGTTTTTTAAAAAAAGAAGCGACAAGATTATTTATTAATCGACAAATCTCGAACGTAACAAAGCAATCTCTTGTTTATACCCCTCCTGCTCATTCGGAGTTTCCAATATAAACGGCAATTCTCGCAACTTCGGATGATTGATTACTCTTACCAATGCGTCCAAACCGATTTGCCCTTCTCCGATTTTTGCATGTCTGTCTTTATGGGAATCTAAAGGATTCATACTGTCATTTAGGTGAATAGCTTTCAATCTGTCCAGTCCCACGACCTTGTCAAATTCATCCAACACTCCGTCTAAATTATTCACAATGTCGTATCCGCCGTCCCACACATGACACGTATCAAGACACACGCCCAAATTGGAATCAAGAGAAGCCCCGTATTTATCCTCAGTCTTGTCTATTATCATACGAACCTCTTCGAATGTTCGTCCGATTTCAGAACCTTTTCCAGCCATTGTTTCGATAAGAATCACGGTAGATAATTTTTCATACTTTTTAAAAACATCACAAAGTAACTGCGATGTCAGTTCTATTCCCACGTCAGTCCCTTGAGCGACATGACTGCCCGGATGAAAATTGTAATAATTTCCCGGAGTATACTCAAGGCGTGACAAGTCATCGAGCATGGTATTCAATGCAAACTCGCGTAATTCCGGCTTTGCAGCACACGGATTGAGTGTGTACGGAGCATGAGCTACTATCTTTGCAAAATTGTGCTGTTTTGCCATATCGCAAAAAGCCGTCACATCCGCCGTATCGATAGGTTTTGCAGCCCCGCCTCGTGGATTGCGTGTAAAAAAAGCAAATGTATCGGCATTCAACTGCAACGCCTCTTGCCCCATAGCGACGTAACCTTTTGATGATGATTCATGACAACCTATATGTAACATAACCGAACCTCCGTGATTAATGATTTGTGTTTATATTTTTTGTCTGACTTTGTGTCAAGAGATTAGAATTTTTACTGTGTTGTATTCACAGCAAATAGGCATAAAAAAACGTCTGACTTAAAAATCAGACGCTTAAATTATATTTTTACTTGGGACAGATGGGACTCGAACCCACAACCGGAACCCCGGACTAGCACCTCAAGCTAGCGTGTCTACCAATTCCACCACCATCCCGGTAGTTTCAAAAATCAACCGCAGTATAAAAAATTACCGCCTAAACTGTCAAGTAAAAAAAACTAAATATGACGATCTTCCATCGGTATATAATGTGCCTCTTGTGCTCCGGTATAAAGCTGACGCGGTCTACCGATTCGGGAATTGCCGTCACGCATTTCTTTCCATTGAGCTATCCAGCCCGGCATTCTTCCGATAGCAAACATTACCGTAAACATATTAGTAGGAATTCCCAAAAGTCTGTACACAAGTCCGCTGTAAAAATCCACATTCGGATAAAGTCTGCGTTCTACAAAGTAATCATCGTGTAATATACGTTCTTCCAATTCCAAAGCTATTTCAAACAATGGATCAAGCGTTTTATTCTTAGCCAATTTTTTCATACAGATATTGCGAATAATAGATGCTCTCGGGTCGTATGTTTTGTACACACGATGTCCTACCCCCATAAGTCTGAATGATTCATTTTTTGATTTTGCTTTTTCCAATACATCAGTTACCGGAATTTTCTCGCGGTGAATCCAATGCAACATTTCGATAACTTTTTGGTTGGCCCCTCCGTGTAACGGTCCCCACAATGCACAAATACCGGCACATATCGAAGCATACAAGTTTACACGGCTGCTACCTACAAGTTTTACGGTAGATGTAGAACAGTTTTGTTCATGGTCGGCATGTAAGATTAGGAGTACGTTTAATAATTTTACGTAGTCTTCATCAATTTCGTAAGGTTTTACCGGACTGGCAAACATCATATTCAAAAAGTTTGCACAATATTGCAAATCCGGACGTGGATAAACAAACGGCTCTCCTTTGAATTTTTTGTATGAAAAAGCTGCAATTGTACGAATAGTCGAAATCAATCTTGCAATTGTAATATCAAGAGATTCTTTTTGAAAAAATTGTCCTTCCAGGTCAAAAACATCCTGATAAAAAATAGAAAGACTGTTAATCATCATTGACAGTGTCGCCATAGGATGAGCCTGTTGAGGAATATTATGAAAAAAGT
>JAXJQT010000015.1:0-3560 GCA_036311025.1 Spirochaetota bacterium | reverse complement strand
GTAATATCTACATACTCAATTTTAATGTCAAAGTATTGCCCCGCACTTAAAACATATCTTTTTTCTTTGATTTCATCGTAAGTTACAGCAACACTAAAATCTTCTACAACTTCTTTGTTTCGGAATGTTTTTACAATTTTGTCTATTTCTTCATTTGTAAGTCGGCGTTTTTTTAGACCATTAGAATCTTTGTATTCTTCTCCAAGTTTTGAAGCATCAATCAAAATTACCTTTTCTGTTGTTTTTGCTTTATCAAAGAAAAGAACACTAACATTTGTTCCCGTGTTTGCAAAAACATTACTTGGCATACTTACTACGCCCCAAACAATTTTATCATCTACAATTTTTCTTAAGATTTTATTTTCTATTCTAGGTTGTGCAGTAATAAATCCTGTTGGAATAACAATAGCACCTTTTCCGTTTTCTTTAATGGAATTAATTACATGTTGAATAAAACAAGTGTAAATTGCCATAGAATCTTTTTTCTTATTGGGTATTGAAGGAACTCCAGCCCAGAAACGAGCAGGCATTGCAGCAATTTTTTCTCTTGTATCGCTAAAATCCATTTTAAACGGAGGATTTGAAACAACAAAATCAAATTGTCTTAGTTCTTTTCCGTCATCTGATTTATGATAAGGATTTACTAAAGTGTCTCCTTGAATTGCATGGTCTAAACTAGAAACAAGATTATTCAAAATAAGATTTAACTTAAGCATTTTATTTGATCGTTGGCTAATATCTTGGCTAAAGATTGTACATCTGTCTTCTCCAATTTGATGAGCAAGAGCCATTAATAAAGTTCCAGTTCCTGCACTTGGATCGTAACATTCTATATTGTGTAAATCTGTATCATCACCAACTAAGAGACGAGCCATAATTGTAGCAATAGCATGAGGTGTGTAATATTCAGCATATTTTCCACCACCAGCTGTATTATAGTCTTGAATTAAGTATTCAAATATATTTGCAAAAAAATCATATCGTTCAGAAAAGGCTTCTTCAAAACTGAATTTTGCCAATTTATCAACTAAAGCTCTTGCAAAAGAAGCTCTCTGACTATCATCAGTTACATATTGAGTTAAAGCTTCAAAAATTGGTATTTTTGTATTTGCAACTGTTAATGTAGAAAAAATTTCCATATTTTCTGCTGCAATATCTTTCATTGTTGAATCAAAAATAATATCAAAATCGCCTTTTGTCTGTTGATTCCAAAGTTGTGTAATTAGATGTCTTGAATATAAATTTGGACAATCCGCACCTAAAGCACGACAAACTCTCTTCTGTTCTTCTTCATTAAGTTTTGAATATTCACCTTCCCAGTCAGTAGAATTTTGAAATTGTTCTTTATAGCGAGTATTTTTATTTTTTAGTGTATAGCCAAATTTATCATTTAAGAATTTATACAAAAAAACTTGTGTAATAATTTTAAACTCATTTCCATCGTTTCCAAGTCCAGCACTTTGACAAGTTGCCTTTAATTCGTCTATGAGATTGACTGTTTTTTCTCTGATACTCATATTTCCCTCTTTAAAAAGTATTCTTTATCAGCTTGCGTAATAATCATGATATTGATTCAAATATTGTTTACTTATTCGTGTTTGAATAAAATCACAATCAGTTTCATCTGATTTTATATTAAGTGTATAAAGACTTTCGTCTATTAATGACCAAACTGTTTCTGCAAAATAGGCATCTTTTTTTAGAATATCGTTTCTATCATAAACTTGCTGGTCAATAGTTTGTTTTACAGTCATCATTGCAGAAATTATATCATCTGTATATGTAGAAATTATTGGTTGTTTATTATGTTCTGTTCGTCTTGTATTCTCTTCAACAATTCGTTTATGAACGCGAACAAATTTTTTATCTCCGTTATATCTTGCCAATAAAGAATCATCTCTTCTTCTAAGAGAACGAATCTTTTTGTAGATTTCATCCATTGCAGCATTTTCTTCATTATACTGAGCCATATTTTCCGGTTTAAATTTATGTTCTTTAAATCTTAATCTAAATGCTTCTGCCAAAGTTATAAATTGTGGGTCTTCTGGATCATAATAATCTCGAATTTCATGAAGTGTTTTTGTCAACTTTTCTTGAAGCTCAGAACCATTATCTACAAGTTTTAATTCTTCCTTATTAATCATAGAAAAATTAAATTGAATATTCATCATTGTTTCATTGATGAGCATTTTTGTCTCATCACTTGTTTCAAATGCTTCCAAAGTATTTATTTCATTAATTCGTGCTTGAACTGCAGAAAGCATGTCAGGAAGTTTTTCAATTATGAGTTTTGAGAATGTTTCTTTTAATTCGTCATCACCAAAAGTACGAACGAGATTATACATATTTTTTGCATTTATTAACGCTGTTCTTAATTCAAAGAGTTCTTTCTTATTTTCTAATTCTGTGATTTGCTGGTCAAATACTTCGGCATTTGTAATATCGTAATTAGACAAAGTTTGTCTTGACTCTTTCATTTGTTTGATAATTTCTTCTTTTTGTTCAAGCACTTGAATAAACATATCAGGAAGATTTTGTACGCCAGTTTCATCTTCACTGCTAAATTTTTGAAATTCTTTAATATACTTATTATTTATTTCTTCAAAATTAGCCTTTATATCGGCAAAATCAATAACAGTTCCGTATCTTTGTTCACCGTATTCAGAACTATAAGGACGATTAACACGAGTAATAGCTTGAAGCAAACCGTGGTCTTTCAGCTTTCGTCCGAAATAAAGTCTTTTTAAACGTGGAGCATCAAAACCGGTAAGAAGCATATTGTAAACAATTAAAATATCTATTGTGAAGTTTTTTTTGAAGTCTTTTACGATTTGCTTTCTGGTTTCTTTGTCATCGCTGTCATAAAGAATAAGTCCAGGTTTTAAAGATTCTGACATTAATTGAGAATCTTTTAATTCAGTTTGTATTTCATCAAAATACTGATAAAGTTTTCTTGCTTGCTCACTTGATTCACAGATAATCATTCCACCGAGAGTAGAATCACCTTGAAGTTTTCGGAATGTAACTAAATCCTTTATGATATATCTAAGTAATTCTTTTACATAAGAATCATGAGAAATAATGTCTTCTTTCTTTAGTTCCCCTTTAGTAACTAATTTTTCTAATTTTTGATATGCTTCTGTTAATCGTTTACGATAAGATGTTTCTATTTCTTCACGAAGGATTTTTAATGTATATCCGTCAGAAATTGATTTATCGTAATAATAGGCATGAAAATATTCTCCAAAAACAGAACAACTTGATTTTTCTTCTTTTAAAATAGGAGTTCCGGTTAAAGCAATTTTTATAGAATCTTTATCTGCATTAAAAAGATTTGAGAGAAAACAACCATCAGGTTTATATCCTCGATGTGCTTCATCAATGATGAATATTCGTTGTAGATTTGTAGCATAATCTTTTATTGCAATTTTATTTTGGTCTTCTTCAACTTTTTGAATATTTACAACAGTAATTTCAGCTTTCCCTGAAACACCTTCTTGACTTTGATTAGTTTTAAATTGTTCCATAAGTTCTGTTTTACTATTGGCTGTATTTATACT
>JAXJQT010000014.1:0-1633 GCA_036311025.1 Spirochaetota bacterium | reverse complement strand
TGTAAATCGTTTGATTCGCATATATGAAAGCGGTCTAAGATTTTTGTTAAAGTCAAAAGTACGTTGTATTGCCGCTATAGTTTTATCTTGTACAACATTATTTTTATTGCTGATATTCGTAGCTCCTAAAATCACACGTGAGATTATCGCAACACCTAAAAGTAACAGAATCTCTATTCGTTGCAGTAACAACACAATAAAAGATATTGAAGAATTTTTGAAAGCAATGGAAACTATCGAACAAAGAATTATCGATACATTAGGTGAACGCGTAATAAGCAGATACACAAATATTCGTGGTACAAACTGGGCAAATACTATTGTCGTACTTCCGTCGAGTAAATATCTTGACGACGCTCTTGATGATTTAAAAGATGCGATACAAAATGACAGCGAATGGACATTCACCATAAACGGTTGGGATCCGTCCAGTTTACCGTTACCGCATACTTACGGATTGCACATTCAAATAAGCGGAAAAGACAATATGGAAATCATGCATATAATGGAAAAAATCAGCGATTTGGTTCAAAAAGAAAATCTATATCGCAGTACTTCGACTTCTCCGTCTACTCGTCAAAGTAATGAAATAATGCTCTTGCCGCGTAGAAACGAACTTGAACATTTTCCGGAATTTTCAATATCAAAACTTGCATCAATGATAAAAATATTGCTAAACGGCACACAAGTAATCAAAGTTACGGAAAACAACCAAACCCTGTATATTAACTTAGAATATCCTGAAGACGAGGGGCGTTCCATTGAAGATATAATGAAATATCAGCTCCCGTACAAAAATAAATCTTTCCCTTTCTCGCATTTTTTTGACTATGAACAACGACGCGGAATAAGTGAAATCAGAAGTGATAACGGAAGTGAAACTTTTAACGTGTATGCATACATGAACAGAGGAACGCCCGACTATAAAAAAAGTGAATTCGAAGCTATCATAAAACAAAAAATCAAGGAAGAAATCGAGTTACCTCCGGGATACAGTATAAATTTTGTCGATACTCAAAAAGTAATAAATGAAGCTGTAAGTTCATTATTCTCTACTATCATAATATGTGTAATTCTTATCTATATGGTACTTGGGATTCAATTCAATTCATTAAGAATTCCGACAATCATACTTACATCTATTCCGCTGGGATTAATCGGAGTCATAACATTTTTATTTTTAGCAAACTCTACCATTTCATTAAATTCACTTTTGGGAACAATACTTTTAAGCGGAATAGTAGTAAACAATGCAATTATTATCATAGATTTTTATATTGCATATCGTGACAAATACGAAACGCGTCAAGAAGCTCTCGTAATGGTAGGACGACTGCGTTTTACTCCGATTTTGATTACGACAATGACAACACTTTTGGGTATGTTGCCGATAGCACTTGCTTTGGGAGACAGTACCAATATTGTACAACCACTCGGAATCGCCGTATGCGGCGGACTTGTAGTGTCTACTTTTTTGACTTTGCTTTTGCTTCCGGCAATACTAAATCTACTTCCTGAAAAAATGATTATAAAATCATACAAAAATTAGGTCATTTATCAGAAAAAAGCAAAAAGGATTGCAGAAGCTCAATTTTTAATTATAATCGTGTTGTTTGTCTGATACAGGCTATTA
>JAXJQT010000013.1:0-3928 GCA_036311025.1 Spirochaetota bacterium | reverse complement strand
TCCCAGTTTGTTTCCCACGGTCCGTCCGGATCTGTAGGTCCTTTATCTGTATGACCTTCGATACGAACTTGCTTATCCGAAAGCTCTGTTTTGGTCAAAAGCAAACTTATCTTTTCCAAAACAGTACGAGCAGTATCTATATCCAAATCCGCACTTGCTCTTTTAAAATAAACATCATTCGAAAGCGAAATAATAATTCCTCGTTCGTTAATATCAATCTTAACTTTACGATTTTTTATTTCACTTTCAAAAAGTGACACTGCCTGTTTATAAGCTTTTGCCATACCGCGTCCCTGTTCTGTTGACGGCAATGCTTCCAGCGTATTTCCCAAGTTAGCAAATCGCCCTTCACTTATACTTTTTCCGCCTTGAAAAACACCGAATGACCCTTGAAACGCAGATAATATCAACTGCGATTCAACAATATCCATTTTCATCATTGATACCAGAAGAACAAAGAAACAAAGAAGCAGCTGATTCATATCACTGAACGTTGCCATCCACGCCGGCGAACCGGAAGGACATGGTTTTGGTTTTTCTTTTCTTTCTGCCATTTTTCCTTATCTCCTAATTTTATGATTAATCTGATGTAACTTTCATTTTGTTTCTGTCACTAGGCGGAACAAACGCAAGCAACTTCTCTTCTACAATTCTTGGGTTATCACCACTTTGAATAGATAAAATACCTTCCAAAATTATTTCACGTTCCGCAACTTCGGCTTCATCACGTGCTGTTAATTTTGTTTTAATAGGAATCATAATCAAGTTCGCCAAAATAGACCCGTAAAATGTTGTAATCAACGCAGCAGCCATACCGACCCCGATAGCAGACGGATCGGCCAAGTTCGCCAACATCCCTACAAGTCCGTACAATGTACCAATCATCCCCCATGCCGGTGCCTGAGCTCCCCAAGTATCCATCAAGTTAATACCTACGGCATGACGAGACGTCATTTGACTTATTTGATTGTACAAAATTGACTTAATAACTTCCGGATCTGTACCGTCGACAACAAGTTTAATTCCCTGTTTAAAAAAATCATCTTGTACTTGTTCTACTTCATCTTCCAACGAAAGAAGTCCTTCTTTTCTTGATTTTTCAGAAAAACTTACTAACTGTCTGATTAAATCGCCTACATTTGATTTAGGTTGCTTAAAAGCGATTCCCATGTATTTAGGAATACTTTTTACAACAGCCATATCATTACTGATTATTACTGCACAAAGAGATCCTCCTATAGTAATAATTACTGATACCAAGTCGGCATACAAACCTAAACTGTATCCTCCGACAACAATACCACCAATAATCATAAGAAAACCGGCGGGGATTCCTATTAGCGTTGCTAAATCCATCATTTACTCCTATTAAAACGATTTTACTTTTCGTTTTTAATCTGATTATTTATATCTTCAATACTCTCTTTTACCACATATTGCGTTTGCGAGTTCATAGTAATAACAGTATCCGGAGTTATTTCTATTTTCTCAATCAACAAATGATTTAAATAAAAAGAAGTACCGTTTAGTTTTGTCAACTGTATCATGTATCCCTCCCAAAACTTTTCGTAATCAAAAAGAGTTTTGCTTTACTTAATTATCATCGACCTTTTATATTTTTTTTTAATACAAAAAACCATAAAAATATCTTAATATCACAAAAGTTTTTTTCACTAAAAAACTACCAAATAAAAAAAGGACTTACGCAACAACGTAAATCCTTTTGTTATATCAATTTATCTTATCTTTTCAATGTCAACAATTCTTGAAGCATTTGATCTGATGTCTGAATTGTTTTTGAGTTTGCCTGAAAACCTCTTTGAGTTGTAATCATTTCAGTAAACTGTTCAGACAAATCTACGTTACTCATTTCCAATGCTCCGGCAATGATTTTACCTTTTCCGATAGTTCCGGCTGCAGAAATATCCGCAATTCCTGAGTTATTTGAAGCCTGGAAGTTTGTCTCGCCAGCTTTTTCCAATCCGCCGTTATTAGCAAATGTTGCCAATGCAATCTGTGCTAATGTTCTGTTATTTCCGTTAGAGAAAACTCCGGTAATAGAACCGCTGGCATCAACTTTTACATCTTCAAGATATCCCATCGCAAAACCGTCTTGTCTGAAAGGTTTTGTAGAGAAATCTGAACCAAACTGAGTCACACCTACACCTTCTTCAGTTTTTACTCTTCCGGCTTCACCTAAGTTTAAGTTCAAAGCCATCTGATTATTTTCCAACTCACCTTCAGCTGCCGGAATATTCATATTCAATGTCACATACAATGCACCTGCATCCATTACATCACCGGCTTGGTCTGTAACAGTTCTGATTTGTCCCAAGTTATCAAAGTTCAATGTAAAAATATTCTGTCCCATCTGAGCTTCGTTACCTTCAGCACCTTCGGCATTAGGATTTACATTCAAACTATATTGGTCATTATCTAATCTGATTTTCTCACCAGTCGGATTTGCCGGATCTTGACGATAAATCTCACTTCTTACTTGCCATTCGTTTGTATCAGTTTTGATAAAAGTAAAACGTGCTTCCAACGGATTTCCGAAATTATCAAAAATATCAATAGAAGAAGTCCAAGAATTCTTCATCTGCTGACTTACAGGTAATTGGTCAAATGCTTCAAATCCACCTTCAATTGCAGCCATTTCTGAAAATAAATTACATTTGAAATCAACATTTCGTGTAGCTTTAGCAGGATCTTTTGAGAACATAGGAATTACGATATCTCCCGGAGTATCAGAAGTTCTGATAATTGATTCTCCGTCAACTTGTTGTTCCATCCAACCTTGTACTTTCAATCCAGTTCCCGGATTTACAAGTGTTCCGTTTTGGTCAGTACCGAAAACACCGGCTCTTGTATAATATTCTTTGTCACCGTCTTTCATTACAAAGAAACCTTCACCTTGAATAGCCAAGTCAAATTTATTTCCTGTAGTTTGAGCAGAACCTTGAGTAAAAATTGTATCTATAGATGCAATACTCATTCCCAAACCGACTTGTTTAGGGTTAATACCACCTTTGTTTTCTTCAGGTCTTGAAGCTCCGTTTAAATTTTGAGAAAGCATATCGTGAAAATTAACACGTCCTTTCTTAAAACCGGTTGTATTTACGTTAGAGATGTTATTCCCGATAACATCCATTTTTGTCTGGTGATTTTGTAATCCGCTTACACCAGAATAAAGTGATCTCATCATAATTTAGCTCCTATTTTTACTCATTCGAAATTGTTTTTATCTCAGAAATTGGGTACATCTCCCCATTAACCATTACACTTACTTCAGATCCGTTTCTGGATACAGATTTCACCACACCGTTGACAGTCTTCGGTTCAGCACCTTCTTCCTTACCTTGAGAATAAATCTCAACATTTTTTCCCAAAAGTCCGTATGTTGTCTGAAAGTTAAACTTATCAACAATAGACTCCATACTTTTGTTCATATTCATCATCTGTTCCATCGAACTAAACTGTGCCATTTGAGCAATAAACTCTCTGTCTTGCATTGGATTAGTCGGATCCTGATGCTGCAATTCCGTAACAAGAAGTTTAAGGAAATCATCCTTATCCAACTGTTGTTTCATTGCCTGTCCACTTTTAGTTATGGTTTTGTTTAATGTTTCGACCTGCATTTTGGTTCTCATCATATCGCGAGAATCCTGCACCGAACTAAAACCTGTGATTGTATCCATCTCCCCTCCCGTTTTAAATCACTAAGTGAATGCCGTTTCCTGAATAAATATTTTTTTCTATAGCAACAGCACCTTCATCAAAAGCTTTCACTGCTTGATGTAAACCTACGGTTGCTGTTTTTTCCTGTGATTGAGCATTTCTGTCTCCGGTATTATTCGAATTACCGGAAAAATCAAAATTACCCGTTTCAAAATTTTGTCTGCCGGCTATCTGAATTTCCAACTTATCC
>JAXJQT010000012.1:0-5017 GCA_036311025.1 Spirochaetota bacterium | reverse complement strand
GTGTAATAAAATTTCCAGCAGTTCCTTGCAAATATCCGGGTCGGACATGATTTTACAAAACATGAAGTCGTCCGTGATTGTCAGGTCTTCCCAACGTTTAAAATTGTGCATTATTAAATCTCCGTTAAAACAAAAATTAGAGAAAGAAAAATCTCTCTATTTGCTTTAATGTGAATTTTTTTCTTTATATTGCAAGATTGAAAGATTTTTTACTAATTTTCTTTTTTTCCTCTGTGAAACGCCATTTAAACGACATTTTAGCCTAAATTAAATTTGTTGGATTGGACGGGAAAATAGTTAATTTAAGAGGTAAATTGTCGGAGAAGTCGTAAAATGTAGCCATTTTGTAGAGAGATTCGGAAAAAACTTTCCGCTCCTTTTTTTATGCCGTAGAAATCATTTATAAGAGGAATGTGAAAGTCGAATATTCTGCCTGTCATATAAGTCGACAGACAGAATAAATATTTCATTATCAAAACAATTTTCGTTTCAATGTATCCGGAACAAATTCCCAGAATCTACGCAAAACTTTGTCTTTTGCATCTTGCGGGATTTGCAGATTTGAAAGTTTCAACGAAACAGGCAGTTTTTCTGCAATTGATGCTTTATTATAAGATGCTTGCTCTATTTTTCTTTGCAAAGCGTTGATGTAACCGTCATTGTCAGGCATTACCGGCATTATTTCGAAAATAGCTTCCAGCGGTAATAAATCATAGCTATCGGCTATAGTATATTCATTGACAATATTATTCAGAAAATCATTAGTTTCTTTGCGTTGAGCCTCGACGAATTGCAGTGATTTTTCCGAGAACCAAAAGATTTTTATTGTAAAGTCTTTAGCTTTCGGGTGTTGCATAAGAAAACCGGCGAATAGATATGCTTTTAATAATTGTAAAAAATGGCGATGATTTTCTTTTTGTATTCCTGGCAGAATAAGTGCAATCAGCCGGTTTTCTTCGGATACAAGACAATGCTTCCAGTTTCCTGCAAGCGGCGTATTTCTCAATTTTGCATTCAAGCGGTTCCACACAGTTTCTTTTCCTGTCTGAAAACTGATTTCTCCGGCATAAGTCGGATTATCTATCGATGCGATTATTTCCTCACTTTGCTCTTTTAATTCTGAGTAGTTTGCGTTAATGGAATCAAAATATTTTTCTTCCAACAAGTCTCCGAAGACAGCTTCCGGGAAATCACCTGCGGCTTGTACGTTGTGAAATTTATTTTGTAAATAGTTGTCGGTTGCTTTGCCGCAAAGATATTGCCAGTGCAATTCTTCAAGCGTGTTGCTTTCGTAATATTTGTCTTCACCGGCAAAATCTTCGTATTCTTTGTCATAGCGAGAATCTTTTTTTAATGAATCTACGTATTTATTGACGGCAAGTACATTTCGCATTCTCTCTTCAGCCGGATTTTTCAAAAACAGCTCCAAGTCGTACAAGGAAATAGTTTCAAGATTTTTAGAAGTAGAAGAATCATCCAATGCTTTAAAAGACTTTAAGTTCTTTTCAAGTTGCTCTTTTGTGATTTCTTTTAAGATTTTATCTGCGTCCTTTTCTTTGTCACTGAACAGTTTCTTGCAAAGGTCGGAATATGAAACAGTCGGATACTCTGTATAATTTTTCTTGTGATTTTTCTCGTTGTCTTCATCGGTTGAAAAATACGCATATCCGATTTTGCGGCGACGGTCATTGTGACAGCCGAAAATGTCGTTCGTTGATTGCTGCGAAAAGCTGTCAAGCGGAACTTTTAGATTGTCTATGCTTTCCCAGAGAATGTCTGTTTGTGCGATTTGAAAATCTTTGCACCAACTTTTTACCTCACGCAAAAGTTGTGTCAAAACCGGCGACGGATATTGTTCCTGGTCTTTTTCCAAATCTTGCGATACATACGATAGGTACAGCTTACAACGTGTAGCAAGAAGCAATTCCATAAACAGATAATTGTCGTTTTCGCTGTTTGTCAAATCACCTTGCAATTTTTTTGCATTACGCAAATCAAGAGTCGATTTGTCACTGTGTCGAGGAAAATCTTTTTCGCCCAGTCCCATTATATAAACAATCTTGAAAGGAACCGGTTTCATCGGTGTCATTGCAGAAATCGTAACACCGCCGGTAAGATAACGACCGCGACGAACGGGCATTTCACTGATATGAGTTTGTAAAAATGACAGAATATAAATCATATCCCATTTGCGTTTTTCGCCGGTTTGATTGTCTTCAAAAAGCATATCAAAACGCTCAAGAGAATTTAAAAGCTGTTCAAGATTTTGTTTTACCGGCAATTCTTCGGTTTGTAAATCTTCCGGGATTTCCAGGAAGCGTTCGATAAACTTGTTAATCAAATTTTTCCATTCTTCACCGGTATGCGGTTGTTGCATTTCTTTAAAGATTTCAAATAAATCTTCCGTTGTACTGCAAAATGCTTCGAGCTCTTCACTGCTGCCCAACGGAGCCGGATTGATTTGCGGATTTACACTTGTATCGTTTGCCGGACTTCCCATCAAGCGACCGAGTCTCAAGCGACGTAATGCATTTTTCCAAGTAAAATGCAGTGACTCGCCCGCACTGTAATTTGCTTTGTCGCTTTGGTCATAGCAATAAAAAACATTTAGGCAATCTATCCAGCCCAGCCATTGTTCGAATGTGTTTTCATCGGCGTGCGTAGGTGCAAAACATGGATTTTGCCAAAGCCGGACAATTTGCGGTCGCGTAAATGAACCTACGGCTGTTTGCAATGCACAAATCAAAGCATTAGCAAAAAGACTTTCAGTTCCTGCGTTGATGTTGCTTAAATTATAATGCAAACCACAGCCGACTTCATAAAAAACGCTTCGTAAGTGTTGTTGATAAGTATCCATATTCGGCACGAGAATGGCGATGTCGGTTTGTGATAAAGTCGGATCGGCTTTTAAATTAGCAAGAATATTATCTACGACGGTTTCTGCTTCCCGACGCAATGACGGCGAGCCGAATATTTGCAATGAACAATCCGGAGCAATGTCGGTTTGCGGTTTTTCCTTATTTACCATCGAATGTTTTAGATAATCAAGAACACTTTTTGGTTCTTCGGGTTGGCAGTGAGAATATTCAGATTGAACCTTTGTTTCCTTGCACGCACTTTTAAACACTTTAAAGTTTTCACTGAAAGTTTTTCCCCAACTTCGAATAAGTTCATTCGATTCACTTTTTTGTAAGTCGAAATTGTCATTGTCCCAAACTGATTGCGGATTTGCACGAAACGCATGAAAAAAGTTTTGCTGGAAAATGTGAAAATCATAATATTTTTGCAAGTGAACGATTAACTTAAAATGGAATGCCGAAATTTGCGACAACCCAAAAATGAAAATCTTCTTTTTATAAACAGGAGCGGGGAGTTTATCTATCAAGTGAAGTTTGTTTTCTGCGTAAAGAGGCAGTGTCGTATAAACGCCGTCTTTGCCGTATTTTTTTGTAAGACATTCATCGTCACAAAAAATCTTGCGGTATATAGCACGCTGACAGCGTTCCATTTTGACGGTAGACTCTTTTTCATCAACAAAAAAACTTTTGTTTTCTCGCCATGCAGCTATCATTTGAGAACGTTGATATTCGTATTCACGGAAGTAATACGCCAATTTCTCGGCAAGTTGCCAAAGTCGAACTTGTGCATCTTTTCGGTTTTGTTCATTTCCCAAATATCTGTAAACCGGCTGCATATCAGGTTCATCTTTGCCGTTTTCCAGTACGGAAAGTACCATCAGCTGCAAATCAATCTGGCGGTCATTATCACCTAAGAAAATATATTTATTATTATCAGTTTCATTACTGCATTCATTCAACAACGTAATCAATGTTTTTTCGAGGTAGCTTAAATCCAGATTCGCACAGATTTCATTTTTCTTTGCAATCTCCAACTGAAGCCAACGTTTTACATTGATATTCGGAACGATTATTCGTTGCGGCACAAAAATGTCGTCAGTGTCGGCGTCTAATGACGAGAACAACATATTTTTCATAGAGTCAACAGAATCTGCATAATGAAAGAATATTCCCATATTTTCCTCCGGAATAAAATTGAGGTTATACATATTTTTGCGAATGTTAGCCAGATGATTTTGAGCATAAAAAAACCGGGAAAAGCTCCCGGTGTGATGTTATTTCTGATTCCCGTTCTACAATTTTAGGAGAACAGGAACAAAGTTGAGTCAATTGGTTAAGCGAAACACCCCATTAACTGATTGTATTTTTGCGTTCTCTGTAATATTCCAAAACCTTTTTTACATAAAGTTTGTCAGCATGTGCGATGTGACCTAAAACCCAATCATACAAGAAACGCACGAATTGAAGAGCTGTAGAAAATGTCGCTTTGTCAAACTCGTGAGTTGTATTTAAAACTTTATGAATGAAATCCTCGTGGGTTCTTTTGTGTGTTGCAAAGTTTTCATAACCGGCAGCACGCATAATGACTTCTTCGTCATGAAAATGAGTCTTTACATAATCTACGCATTCTTTTAATGTTTCTACTAAAGAAGCTTGCCAACCGGCTTGCGATTGATTTGCCATAAGCCCTTCGTATAGAGTATTACAAAGACTTACAAGCTTTTTGTGCTGATTGTCAATCACCGGAATGCCGAGCTCAAACTTTGGATCCCATGCTATATATATTTTACTGCTTTCCTCTGGTACCATATTATTCTCCTTATTTGTGTAAAAATTGAAAAACAAAGCTAATATAATAAAAAATATTACCATGTCAAGCCTGAGACGGGAAGTAAGTTTGTGTGTTTGTAATAGGTACAAAGTATAAAAAAAAGAGACTAAAACTTTCGACCAGAAAGTTTTTTGCCTCCTTTGTGTTGAACGTTTTAATTCTACAACTTTTCTATTTCTTCCGGTGACAGTCCGGTACATTCTGCAACTATATCAATAGAAATGTTTCTTAGTATCATACTTTTCGCAGTTTCAATGGCTTTTTGTTGTGCACCTTGCGATAAGCCATCGTCAAACGCTTCTCTTCGTTGAACGGCAATGTCTGTGTC
>JAXJQT010000011.1:0-6374 GCA_036311025.1 Spirochaetota bacterium | reverse complement strand
GTAGTAGAATCATCTTCAAAATCAAGTGCAGCTTTTGCCGTGGTTACAGAAAATGTAGAAACAACAGACCAATTAGTTCGCCAAATCAAAGGTGCTATGGACGAACAAACAGCCGGAAGCCAACAAATTTTGCAAGCATTGCATTCTATGAGTAACAGCACAATGGAAGTTCGAAGTGCAGCAACCGAAATGAACAAAGGATCCCAAGTAATACTTGAAGAAATTGCAAATCTGGAAACAGCAAGTAAAGAAATAGAAGCTTCTATAAAAGAAATGAATGATGGTGCAACACAAATTGAAAAAAACGGTGCAACATTGGCGGAGATTTCAGGAGCCATGGATAAATCTATTTCTAAAATCGGTGAACAAATCGATTTGTTCCAAGTGTAATACTATTTTGGATTATAGATAAACTCAAAGACTGTCGGTTTTTGCCGGCAGTCTTTTTTTATATTCTTTTGCATGTGGCTGATAAAAAAAATTAAAAATTTTTTTTGCAGTGCCGCTATTTGACACACTACCTATGTTATAATGCTTTTAAATGACATCAAAAGTTGTTTAAAAGCCGTTTTTATTGCTTGACTATCATTTTTACCTCCCGGCTTTTGGATAACGAATTTTAAATGGATGTAAAGTTGGTTATCGGAATCAAACTTTTGATGTCAAACTTGACTTCACGTGCGGCAGACCCCCTCCCAATCCTCAATTTGTCTGCCGCATATTTTTATCATGCGTTTGTAGGTGTCAGACCTCTATACTATTTTAGAATTAAGGTCTGTCCCTTAAAAATATAGTGTGGTCAAAGCATTTTAACTGTTGATTAAATTTTTATTATTTAAATATAAGGAGTTTTAATATGATTGATTTTAATAATTGCAAGCTTATAAAAATGAAAAAGGTGGCTTCTACCCCGGAATCTGTTACACCTTTATTAATTCCCAATGAAGAAATTATTGGTATATATCAAGCCATTAGAGATTTTGTGGTATTTACCAATAAGAGAGTAATATCTGTTAATGTCCAAGGGCTTACTGGTAAAAAGAAAGATTTTACGACTCTTCCTTATTCAAAAATTCAAGCTTTTTCAATTGAAACTGCGGGAACATTTGATTTGGATAGTGAACTTGATTTAGTGTTCAGTGGTCTGGGGCGAGTACGATTTGAGTTTACCGGCAACAGCGATATTGTAGCAATAGGTAAATTAATAAGTTCTTACATACTATAGTCTTGTTTGTACATATCAAAAAAGAAAAGCTGATAATTTTGGCTTTTCTTTTTTATTTATTTGGTGAATGGGAATTTTAACCATCTTACACATGGTAAGATTGCTACATGGATTGCTTCTACAAGCTCAGTGAACGAGAGAATGAACTCTCCATTAGGATGCGTGTCCAAGGAAATGTGAGGTTATAGGAGAGGGAAAACTTGCGGCGTGCAATGGTGAACATATGAAATATGTGAACGAAGAATGCCAAGCGAAGCAAAGTTGTATTTTAACGCATGCTCTGCTTGTAAAGGTTTATAAAGTTTTTTGATTGTAAAATAGATAGGTGAATAAAAAACAAAAAAGAAGCCGTAGCTTCTTTCTTTCATGTTATCTATTTACATCCTATAAAGATGTAAAAGCATTTTGCAGAACCAAAAGGTTCTTTGTTAGCAGGTTGATCGGAAAAATCAATCAGTTGAACAAATAATATAAGTTGATGAAAAAAAAGTCAACATATTTTTATACTGTGATATAATTTTTTTAATTGGAGGAAAATATATGAAATATCGTTTGGGATTAGATTTAGGAACAAATTCTATCGGTTGGAGTGTTTATTCTTTGACTGAAGAAAATGAAATTGCAGCTTTGGAAGATTTGGGAGTAAGAATATTTTCCGACGGTCGCAATCCAAAGTCAAAAGAGCCTTTAGCTGTAGAACGAAGAACTGCACGAGGACAAAGAAGAATTATTAGAAGAAGGAAACAACGCAGAAAAGCGACCTTTAAACTATTACAAAATCAAGGGCTTTTTCCTGAAACAAAAGAAGAAGCTAAATCAATAAAATTATTAAATCCTTATGAATTACGAATAAAAGCTTTAGATGAAAAACTTGAAGCCTACGAATTGGGGCGTGTATTATTTAATTTATCTGTCAGACGTGGATTTAAAAGCAACAGAAAGGACGGTTCGCAGGAAGAAGAGAAAGAAAACTCAAAATCAGAAAAACAATCACAATCTGCGAAATGTAGCAATCTTGCAAATGCTATAAAAGAATCCGGATATAGAACATTGGGAGAATTCCTTTGGAAAAATCAAGGTACAAATAAAGGAATCAGATTTGCACCGGACAGAATGCAATATTATCCGACACGTCAGTTGTACATTGACGAGTTTGATTTAATCAGAGCAAAACAAGAAGAATATTATCCAAATATTGATTGGGATAAAATTTATGATTCTATTTTCTTTCAGCGTCCGTTACGCCCGCAAGAAAGGGGAAGATGTCAATATTTACCGGAAAAAGAAAGAACATTCAAAGCAATGCCGTGTGCTCAACAAATCAGAATATTGCAAGATGTGTATAACTTAACTTTTATTGACGGCGACAAATCGAGTGAGTTGCTTGCGGAACAACAAGATAAATTGATTGAATTATTAAACTCCAAAGATAAAGTTACTTTTGCAGATATGCGGAAAAAACTGGGATTAGGTAGCGGAATTGTTTTTAATTTGGAATCAGGTTCTCGAGAATTCTTGCTCGGAAATGCAACAGCCGTGAAGATGAGAAGTAAAAATCGATTCGGAAGTT
Organism: Spirochaetota bacterium; assembly: GCA_036311025.1. Classification (GTDB taxonomy): domain Bacteria; phylum Spirochaetota; class GWE2-31-10; order GWE2-31-10; family GWE2-31-10; genus RGIG8597. Next base: position 3,579 of record JAXJQT010000011.1, on the reverse strand, counting down.
TGTGGGATACCTTGCCGTTACAAGAACAGGATGACATTGTAGAAAAATTGATTACGGCGGAAGAAGATTTTGAAGTAATGGAAATGTTGAATAAATATGATTTAACAGATGAACAAAAAGATTTTGTAACCAAAAAAACTATTTTTTCTGCCGGAACTACAAGTTTTTGTCGTGAATTTACGGAGATTGTAATTGCAGAAATCCAGAAAGAAAAATGCAAATTTCATACTGCTATAGAAAATCTAGGTTACAAGTACGCAGAACAAACAGTAGAGAAATCAGACTTGCTTCCGTACTACGGAAAAGTACTTGTCGGTTCTACTATGGGAATAAAGGCAAACCCAAGAAATGAAGAAGAACAATTCGGGAAAATCAGTAATCCGACAGTTCATATTGCATTGAATCAAACCAGAACAGTAGTAAATGCAATTATCAAAGAATACGGCAAACCGGAACAAGTGGTAATCGAAGTAAGCCGAGAACTGAAAGCCAGTCGTGAAGCTAAAGAAAAAATGCAGAAAATAATCAACGAGAACAAAAAACGCAATGAAACATTGAATAAAAACATAAAAGACGCTTGCCCACGAATTTTATATCCAAACAGAGAGGACAGATTAAAATATAAATTGTGGGAAGAGCTAAATTATGATGACGCACTGGAGCGTAGATGTCTTTATTGCGGAAAGCAAATATCCGGTGCAGATATTTTCAGTGACAATTTAATTCAAATTGAACATATTTTGCCTTTTGGGCGAACACTTTGGGACAGTGAACACAATAAAACCGTAGCACATACAAAGTGTAATCAAGACAAAGGAAACAATTCTCCTTTCGAAGCATTCGGTCACAATCCGGCAGGGTATAACTGGAATGAGATTTTAAAAAGAGCAGCATTGTTGAAAGACCCACAGAAAAGAAGATTATTTTCTGGAAATGCAATGGAAACTTTTGAAAAAGAGTCCGGTTTTATTGATAGACAGCTGACAGATAATGCGTATCTTTCAAGAATGGCATTGCGATATTTGAAAGCTGTAGTAGAAAAAAACACAGATGTCTGGGCTGTAGCCGGCGGAATGACAAAACTTCTTCGTGATAAATGGAATGTCGACAAAATATTGAAACGTGAAATTAACAAAGAAGAAATTGCACATTTTGAACTGAAAGGCGAACAAATCGGAACATACAAAAAGAACAGATACGACCACAGACATCATGCATTGGATGCTTGTGTAATAGCATTGATAGACAGAAGCATGGTACAGCAAATATCAAACTTACACAAAATCCACAAAGATAAAAAATGGCTTGTATTTCCGCCGATGCCTGTCATGCGAATAGAACTGGAAGAAAAAGTAAAAAACATTGTAGTCAGTCACAAACCGGACCACGGAGCACAGGGAAAACTCTCAAAAGAAACATTACTCGGAAAGATAAAATGTCCGGAACTTGTAGATATTTCAGAAATAAAAACAGAAGCTGACATTGCTATGATACGTAATGACAAAGTACGTGCAGAGTTTGAAAACAGATTAAAAGAAATCAAAGATATAAAGAAACTGATAAAAGAACTCAAAGATGTTTATCCGTCATTGTGGATATACAAAGAATATTTTGTATCACGAACAGCTGTAGTAACTCTGAAAGAAAAAGATATAGAATCGATTATTGATATAAAGATTCAAGAAAAACTAAAAGCTTTCGCAGAACAACGCAAAGGCGAAAAAATAGAAGTCGTAATGCAAAAGTTCAGCGAAGAAACCGGAATAAAAAAAGTTCGCTGTAAAAATCAAGACCAAAAACCTATAGAAATCACAAATATTGATGAAACAAAACGTTATTTGTGTACGGAAGATTATTTATTAGCAATAATTTGGGAACTTCCAAATAAGAAATATGTTGCAAGTTATATTCGCAGGGATGAAATTGATTATAAGGGACGGGTTAAAGATGAAAAGAAACCACATCCAGCTGCAAAAAAACGTGGAGAATTTTATAAAAACGACTATGTAGAATTTGTAGATAACGGAATATGGTATAAAGCAAGAATAGCAGGATTAGGGTGTGTACATAAAACATTTGACTTAAGACCGATTTATTCAGTAACCGATTGTAAAGATTGGATAATCGCAACGGCAGATAAAATGACAGAAAATTGTTGGAAATTAATAAAAGGTAAAAATGAAATATCGGTTAATGTATTGTTCGGAGAAAAACAGGCACGAATTATTACCGTCAATCCTATTGGGAGGGTATATAGAAAAAAATGCTGAACAAAATCTTAGAAATATCGGAAGAAAACAGATACGTTTCACTTTATCGCGGATTTATAGAAATAAAGCATAAATCGGAAGTAGTGGGGCGTGTCCCTATCGATGATATTTGCGTATTGATTTTGTCAGCTCAAAGCGTGACGTTTTCAAAAAATATTATAAATGCCTTGGCAGAAAGAAACTGTATTACGGTACTGTGCGGAAAAAACTACATTCCGCAAAGTATCGTAATGCCGGTTGCCAATCATTACCTATATACAAAAAACATTAAAAATCAAATAGACTGTTCGTTGCCGTTTAAAAAGAAAATATGGCAACAACTTGTGATAAAGAAGATTCAAAATCAAGCATTTGTATTGAAAAGTTACGGCAAAGAATACAGAGACTTGGAAAATATAGCCAATACTGTCAAATCCGGTGACAGTGACAACAGAGAAGCGTATGCCGCCAAAATATATTGGAAAAGGCTGTTCGGCAAAGACTTTGTCCGTGACAAAAACGGTGACGGTGTAAATGCACAACTAAACTATGGATATGCAATCATGAGAGCCGCAATGATAAGGGCACTGTGTGCCGGCGGACTGCAAACAGCACTGGGAGTAAATCATAATAATAACTTAAATCAATTTTGCTTAGCTGATGACTTTTTTGAGATTTATCGTCCGATTGTAGATTTTGCGGTGTATGAATTGTGGCAAAATAATGAAACTCAAATGCTTCCTGAGACAAAAAGAAAATTGGTAAATGTCTTACAGGCTACTGTAATAACGGAAAAGGGCAATACTCCGGCTGTTCAGAGCATGCACTATTTGTGCAATTCGTATATTCAGGCGATGGAATCGAAAAAGCCGGAACTTGCACTGCCGACATGGACGGGGGAGTTTGAATGAGAGAAAATAACTTAAGTAGGTATGAGCTTATGTGGATGATGGTTTTGTTTGATTTGCCGGTTGTAGAAAGTGACGAAAGAAAAGCAGCGACAGATTTTAGAAATTTTTTGCTGGATAACGGTTTCGGGATGGTGCAATATTCTATCTATATAAAGTTGTTTTCCGGCAAAGATGCTTGTGAAAAATATTACAAATTGATAAAAAATAATCTACCGCCACGCGGTAAAGTAGATATATTGACGATTACTGATAAACAATATGCCAACATAATCAGTTATTCATCGGGAGAAAAAATTGAAAAAAAACAATCGGAACAGCTGTTATTATTCTAAGATTTCGGCAAAAAAAATACGCCTTGCGAAGTCTAATTTATTTAGCAGAAACGACTTACAGAAGACGTATTATAACTGATTAATTTT
>JAXJQT010000010.1:0-10655 GCA_036311025.1 Spirochaetota bacterium | reverse complement strand
CCTTTACACAGTGAATCACCACCGCCTGACATTCATGTTTTGTTGCAATATCAAGTTGTCGCTTAAATATTATGATTTGGCGTTGCAAATCTGCCCGGCATGAATCCAGCCCGATTTCTCCCATCAAAACATTCTTTTTTCCCTTAGAAAAAAAATCATCCAATTGCACCAACTTATCTTCAATATCATCACCGGAAATCGCAACTTGCCAAGGATGAATACCGAAAGAAAACAGAATATCGTTTTGTAAAGAAAAAGAAGCCTGTCGGATTTGCTCTTCGAGTGAAAACATTCCGTCTGCCAACGGCGAAGCGATGCAAATATCCGCAATGCTTCTTTCCGGGAAATGAGTGTGAATATCGACTAATCTCATCACTCTTTAGAATGTTTATCCAGATTTATAACAAGTAACGTCAAATCATCTTTCGCACTTTCCAACGGCGAGAATGAATTTAAATCATCAATAATTGCATTTTTCAATTCTTCTGCTTTTTGTTTCTGTTTTGCAAAACCACCGTTTCCAATCGCTCTATTCCGTAACGTTCGCCGTCGGTATTTGTCGATTCCGTGATTCCGTCTGTATACAATACCAACTTACTCGTATTTTCTGTTGAGATAGTCGCTGTTTGCAACGGAAGTTTTTCCACATATCCGATAATTGACGAATTCGGGATAAGTCGCTGTAATGTCCCGTCTTTTTGTATCAACAAAATCTCTGTCAGTGCTGCATTTGAATATGTAAGAGTAGACGCAGTCAAATCCAATTCACCGTAAAACGCAGCAAGATATTCTTTATTCGCCGTAATTTTGCAAAGGTCAAGATTCACCTGACGAATGACATCTTCAGCCGTTGTATATAAACGAATATTTTTCTGAAATGAAATCTTTGCCATCATTGTTACCATCGCAGCCGGGATTCCGTGACCGCATACATCGGCAATCACAAAAGCATATTTTGAATCCCCTATACTTACAATATCATAATAGTCGCCGCCCAACTGCTCCATCGGTCTGTAAAATCCGGCACAATCGATTTCCGGATAAGTCGATTTCGGGATAATCGCTTCTTGGATTCTTTGTCCCATTTGCATTTGTGCTTCTATTTGTCTTTGAATATTAAGAAGCTCGTCATTATAAACCTGCAACTGATGAGTACGCAATTTTACCTGGCTCTTCATTTCTTCACTATAATTTTGCAAAGTTTCAGCCATCGCATTGAAAGAATCCGAAAGTACTTTCATTTCCTGATTTTGATAAAAATTTGCACGAATAAACAAATTGTGTTCTCGAAAACGTCCGACCAGTTCACAATATTTTTGCAACGGCAACACTATGACTTTTTTTAGAAAAATATGCAAAATGGTAATCAACACGATTGCCATCAGTACAAATTGCAAAAGTGTCACGCCTATATCTTTACTCAATTCCATAAACAGATAATTTTTTGTCACCACAATCGCAATCTTACCGATTTCAACTCTTTCCTCTGCACTTTCATTGTGCAAAATCTTTGTATTCAATACTAATTTCTGTTTTACGGAACGAATTATGTTTTCGGCTTCTTCCTGTGATAATATTTTTTTATCCTTTGTAAGACCGAAAACTAATTTATTGTCTTCATTATAAAGAGCTATCATACTTACGAAATCATTTTCGATTTCTATTTGCATTATATTTTCAATCCATTCGGTATTATAATTCCACAACGGCCAATCCAGATTGAAACACAATCGCTTTGTCAATAACTCGACATTATGCTTATGCTCATCCTGTCCGCTTTTGTATCGAAGAACGCTCGATGTGCCTCCCATGATTATCATAATACAAGAAACGATAGCAATAATGATGTGATTTACTAATACTGAAAGTTTTGTCATTTTCTTAATCTCATTCCAAACTAAAACACTTATTCTTTTATCTGTTTTTTATAATATAAATCAATTAAAAAAACTAATCTTATTAAGTATAAATGTATAAAAGTAAATAAAATCAATCATATCTTTTCATTTAAAACAAAATAACAAAACATTTTCTTTGGAAACTTATTTACGATAAACTTATTTAATCAAACTAAAAAAGGAAAATTAAGTCGAATAAGGGAAAAAGAAAATCTTCAAATCGTACTTTTTCACTTTTTCAAAATACTCTTTAACTTTCGATAAACTCTTCCCACAGTTATCAGGTTTTTACGACGGAAAAATTTTTTTAACCGATTGTACATACATTCATCTACACATATTTCCTGTACAAATGACGTCACTTCATGGTCAATTGAATCACGCACGACTTGCAACGGCGACGAATAACAATTTTCTCCGCTGTTGTCCATTCCGACATTTTTCACCAATGTTTTTTGCGGAGCCACACACACACCGCCGTGTTCGAATATCGTTGCAGCCCAAAAAATCGCCCAAGTGTTCAGCTTGCCGCTGCGATTTCTCAAAACTTGTTTCCACCGATTTTCCGTACCTTCACTGTTAAAATGATAAATGTCTTTACGTGTAAACTTTTTATAATAATACTCGCTGTCTTTTTTATAATGTTGCCATCGGTCTGCCCATGTCGCCCAGCCCCAACATTCCATCACCGGATATATAAAAGTACCTGTCGGGTCTGTCGCTTTTACCGGATTAGTCCAAGCGTTGATATGCCACACCTCAGGCGAATCTTTGTACAAATCAAGAGCTTTGTTCATATAGGTCAAAAAATGTCGCCCGGTCACGATGTCATCTTCCAAAACAATCGCCCGTGAATGTTTTTCTATCACTTTAGAAACTCCGCTGATAATAGAAGCAGCCAATCCTTTGTTCGTTGTTGATTCTTCTATATGAACATTTGCACACCACTTTTGTTTACGTACAACCTGTCTTGTCTGTGCTATTCTTTCAAGCTGTTCACTTGTTGCATTACTTTTGGCTCCGTCACAAAAAACATAAAGCTCGGTTTGTGAAGAAAGCTCATTTGCTTGTAAGGCTTCGAGAGTTTTGAGAGTATGCTCGGGACGATTGTAAACAAAAAGAATTACCGGTGCGAGATTCATATAATTTTCTCCGTGATTAAATTCGTCGGCATTATATGAAAAATCTAAAAAGATACAAAGAAAATTGCTTATTTTAAAGCCAAAAGTCTTCAATTATATAATCTATTTCTATTTCCAAATACTCACACTCTTCAGATTCAAGATATGCACAATACGCTCTGGAAATAAACCAATTATAAAAACGTTCCTTTGTTCTGATTGTTTGATAACGGCAATTTTCCATAAACTTTCGTTGATATTCCAAAAGAAGCCGTCTGTTATCTTGATTTCTGCATTTCCCGAAACGTTCTAAAAATTCCTCCACCTCACTGAAACTTAACAATAAAGGAAAAGACTTTTTCACTTTATAAAACCTCTTAATCTATGATTTAAATGAATCATTATTGGAATATTCAATAACTCCAAATAAAATAGTAACGATTAAGCTTTTTTCAAAGTAAAAAATTTTTAGCGATAAAAAATCACAGCTTTTTTATATTAAAAATGATGTTTTTTTATTCTTGTAAATAACGAGTATAAACCCAATCCATTGCTTTTTTTGCAGTAAATTCCGCCTGTCCTTGCTCGAAAAGAATATCACTCTTGAAAAAAACATCTGCCAACGGCGGCTGCGTAATATACGGAACTGCCATTATTTGCATGCCTGCACGAAGTCCGGCTTCTATTCCGAATGCTGCATCTTCTACCACAAGACAATTTTCCGGTTGTGTATGAATCTTTTTTGCCGCCGTCAAGAAAATATCCGGTTCCGGTTTACTCTTTCCGACCTCGTCAGATGAAACCACCGCATCAAAATATTTCTGCAAATCCAAATGGTTCACAAGCTGATTAAGAATTGAAGTCGCCGTGCCGGATGCCAATGCAATCGGGATTCCCTCTTGTACAAGCATTTTTACAAACTCCAACATCTGCGGATAAACCTTTGTATCTTTCAATGCAATCTCAAGATAAAGCTGGTTTTTACGACGTGCCATTTCAGCTACCGTAACGGGTAAGTTATAGCGACGATTCAACTCCTCCATCATCGCCGTATTTCCGCGTCCGATAAATTCCTTTTTCATTTCAAAGGTAAACTCCACGCCGTATTCTGCCATCAACAATCTGTCTGCTTCATAATAATTCGGCTCACTGTCTACCAATGTCGCATCAAAATCAAAAATAACCGCATCAATTCTCATCTAAATTCTCCCGTAAAAAATAATAAATTCCTTTCTCTTGCCAACCTGCATCATCCTGAAAGTATTGTTCTACGACATCAAGATACTGTCTGACTGTTTTACTGCGATGAATCTTTTTCAAAAACTGCTCGCTGTTTTTCAAATGAACAGCAGTGTATTCCCAAAAGCCTTTCATTTTATGACAAATGCCCGCCGGTTTATTATCAATATCCTTATGTGTCGAACCGAAACTTTCGTCAAATGCACAAAAAATCTCATCATGAAAATCGTGAATCATCTTTATCTTAGTATCATTGTCATAATCAGGCAATCCGCAAAGACGACGTGCCAAAAATGGATCAGACAAAGCTCCGCGTCCGAGCATAAAATGCGTCACATCGAGAAACATTTCTTTGACACGAAAAAAACTCTCATCATCGAAAATATCTCCGTTGTACGCAATTGTTTTACCGTAAAGAGCCAATGCTTCTGCAAAACGTTCAAGGTACGGCTTGCCTGAATAAGCCTGCTTTGCCGTACGCGGATGAATTATCAATTCCGATACCGGATATTGTGAAATCACTTTCAATACATTACGAAACTCATATTCGTCATTCAGTCCCAGTCGCATTTTTATGGACAATTTGCACGGAATATCTTTCATTGCTTCGTTTAATACGCTGTCTATTAATTGTGCGTGAGGTAAAATCCCGCTTCCGCGTTTTTTGCGAGTGACGGTAGGAAAGGGGCAACCGATATTCCAATTTACTTCTTTGTATCCCAACGCCGCCATTTTCAAAATAAGTTTACGCATTAAACTTCCGTCACATGACAATATCTGCGGAATCATTTCAGCACCGGCGTTTTGCAAAGTACGATTCTTTGCAGGAAGCAAATCCTTCAATAGGTTCGGATTTTCTACCGTGGTATTTACCGCCGACACAAACGGAGCGTAATATTTTGCCATTCCGCCGAAATATTTGCAGAATATATTGCGATACGAACTTGTTGTAATGCCTAAAATTGGTGCTAAACTAAAAATCATGAGACTTTTTTAACAGATACAAATATTTCTTGTCAAATCTTAAAACGCTTGTTACTTCATTATCTTGAAAAAGATTGAAGAAATAAACGAAATATTATAAGAAGTCAGTAACTTACAAAAAGAGAAAGGAATCAATAATGAAAAAAATCTTTTTAATTATTACCTTATTTTGCTCTGTTGCAATGTTTTTAAATGCGGCAGAAATTGAGAATACGCAAAACAATGAAGTTGATTTAAATAAACAAATGGAACAAGAAATGGCAACATTTCGATTTGATAACGTAAATCTTTACAAAAACAAAGTACAAAGTGCCGGCGGAGACTTTGCTGCCAATACAAAATATTATGTCCAGTTAGGCTCCGGTGAGTATGTTGATTTGCCTTTTTTGGCACGAAAAATGGGGAATGACCGTTTGGCAAAAGATTTGACTTGGGGACGCTATTACAATTCTTTCAAAGTCGGCTTTTTCATAAGTTTAGTTACTGGAATCGCACTCGATGTAGCCGGTGCGATATTGACCGTAGGATACGCAACCAAAGATTATGTATTTGCCGATACGTTATACAAACAGGATGCAGCGTTAGGGTGGGGGATTGCTTTCTTTGCATTATCTACATTTTCTATCACCGGGATTATTACGTTTGCTATAGGTATGGCAAAAGGTGCACGTTACAACTACGATTTAATCAAAGCAAAATTTTTAGTAGACCAATACAACGGTTTTGTAAAACGTAAATATGATAAAATGAGTTTTGACATTCAAGGAACCGGCAACGGTGATATGCGTTTTTGCATGGAAATGAAATTCTAGGAATAAACAATTATGACACGCTCAGAATTTGCAGCTGATTACAATGCACTTTTAAACGATTGTATCGATTTTTTCACAGATAAAATCCGCATACCGCACCCTACATACGACTTTTCGCCGTGGGACAACGATGACGAACCGGAACAAACTCAAAATATTCCGACATTCGCCGAAAAACCGGTAACGGCGAAAAATCCGACAAACTCCGGGATTGTACAACCTGTTGCAAAAACAAATATTCCTACGGCTGCAAAAAGCAAAACTCTTGAAATGATTGAAACCGGGCGAAAGATTTTAAAATGTCAATCGTGTCCTCTTCATAAAAACTCCGCTGCCAGATTTCCGGGATGCGGAAGTGTTGCCTCCAAAATCTTTCTTATTGCCGAGCCGGTTACTCCGATGGAAGAAAAAGAGCGTTATGCCGTATCCGGTGCTTCTCGAGCTTTTTTTGATAAATGGCTTTCTGCAATAGGATTGTCTGAAGATGACTTATTTGTAACTAATATTCTAAAATGCTGTCTGGGTAACACACGGCCGTCCGTAGAAATGATAGATACTTGTCGTGAACATCTAAATGCACAAATAGAACTTGTCAATCCGAAAGTGATTGTCACACTGGGGCAGTTGCCGTTATCTTCGCTCAAACGTGCCGGCGTCAATATGGCTGCAGAACACGGCGTTCCCGTAAAATATAACGGACGAACTGTATTACCTCTTTTTTCTCCGGCATTTGTCCTTGCCAATCCGGCATACAAAGCTCCGCTGTGGGAAGACTTAAAAAAATTAAAATCAATGCTTGAATCTTCATGAAATATACACAAGTCGCACTTGCCGTTCCGCTGGATAAAACTTTTACTTATGCGGTTACATCCGAACAAAATCCGGATAATACGTCGCTTTTCGGTCGCAGAGTACTCGTAAATTTTCACAATCGTAAACTTACCGGATATGTAGTCGCCGAAAGTGACACAACCGACTGTACTTATCAAATAAAAAATGTAGAAAAGGTTATAGACCAAACGCCTATTTTTCATCCGTTTATGCTTGAGTTTGCCAAATGGATTTCCTCTTATTATTTTTGTTCGGTAGGAGAGGCTCTGTCGCTTATGGTTCCGCGAGGAATCCGTCCGAAAACTTTACCTCTTTTACCGGCAAGACAAGTCGAACCGGCGACTCTTACAGATGAACAACAAGCCGCCTACGACGGAATCAAAAACGATTTAGAACATAACCAAAAAATGTTTTATCTGTACGGTATCACCGGTTCCGGAAAAACAGAAGTCTACATTAAACTGATGGAAGATACTCTTGCTGCCGGTAAAAGCGTGATTTTTCTTGTACCGGAAATTGCAATGAGTTATCAAACCCTCGAAAGGTTGCAAGCTCGATTCGGCAATCTTTGTGCAGTGTTGCATTCCGCTTTGACTGCAAGTACGAGACTGGGGGAATATTTACGACTTTTCAACGGTGAAGCACGAATTGCCATAGGTCCGCGAAGTGCATTATTTGCACCGTTATGTGATACGGGACTGATAATAATAGACGAAGAACACGAAAGTGCATACAAATCCGACGAGTCGCCTCGTTTCCAAGCAAGAAGTGCTGCGTTTCAACTGGCAAAAATCATGAATGCCGCCGTAGTTCTGGGCTCTGCGACTCCGTCTGTAGAATCGTGGTATCACACTCAAAAAGGTTTTTTGAAACTATATACATTATCAAAACGCTACCAAGGTGCATTGTTGCCGGAAGTACGCATAATCGACACAAGTGCGTTATCGCAAGACAGAATCTTGTCACCTCAAATGGCAGAAGAAATAAACCTACGACTTCAAAACGGCGAACAAGTCTTACTTTTGCAAAACAGACGCGGATTTTCCAGCTGTTTGCAATGTACTTCCTGTAAAGAAGTGATTGAATGTCCGCGTTGTTCGGTAAATCTGACGTATCATCAAGTCAAGAATAAATTAATTTGCCACAGATGCGGCTACTCCAGCAACATTCCCGCAAGCTGTCCGAGTTGTCACGAGAAAAAGTTTAAAAAACTCGGTGCCGGAACAGAAAAGGTAGAAGATGAAGTTCGTAAAATATTTGCCAGTGCAAAACTTGTGCGTATAGACTACGATACCGTACAAAGTTCCAAAAACTTGCAAGAAACATTCAGACAAATTGCCGACGGTGAAATAAAAATTATCATCGGAACGCAAATCATCGCCAAAGGATTACATTTTCCGGGAATAAAGTTTGTAGGTATCATAAATGCAGATTTATTCCTTAACATTCCGGATTTTAAATCTGCCGAAAGAGCATTTGCACTGATAACACAAGCCGCCGGACGAGCAGGGCGAGAAGGGGAGCGAGGCTTGGTCATGGTACAAACTCTCAATCCCGACCATTACGCTATTTCTATAAAAGACGGCTTTTCAACTTTTTATACAAACGAAATATTTTATCGAGAAGCTACCGAAATGCCGCCGTTTTTCCGCTTGATACGTCTGGTCGTCCGCTCCGGCGATGAAGCAACCGCAAAAAATGAATGTGACAAACTTCGTAATTTGCTCGATTGGCTGTTGGAAACAATGCCGAACCAAGAAGAGCGTGAATCTATACAGATAATGGGAGCCGCCGCGTGTCTTCTTACACGTATTAATAATAATTTCCGTTATCATATTTTGCTAAAGTCGAAAAATTTACAATCGATAAGAAAATTAGTTAAGCAGATGACAAAAAAAATGGAGCGTCTGCCAAGAAATACTTATCTGGAAATCGATACAGATCCGGCTGACTTATTTTAGTTTCAGCTCGTTTTTTTGGAGATTAACAATGATAAAAAAAACAATTATATTTGCCGCAATGCTTTTGGTTATCTGTTGCGGTAAAAAAGAAAATACAACTGATAATGATGATTCTCATGTCATCCTTGAAGGAACGGTAACAAACAGTCGTTTTTACAGTAACAACAGCTTTTTCAATGAAGACACCGTTGCAAAATCATTTGCCGAAAATGAGCTGGACTTTTGGATACTTGTAGAACAAAACCGCAATCAAGGTAACATGCCGTATCCGCAAAAATTCATCAAAAATATAAAAAAGTTGAGCAAGAAATGTTTTAAAAAACACGATTTGCTTTTTATGTCGTTGCCTGAGTTTTCTGAAGACATTCAAGAAAATGACATAGCATTTTATTTCCCCACCATTCGTGATGTTCCGACAACTCCGGTGTCTTCGTTTATGCGGGAAATGAAACGAAATATTTTATTGGCGACTGCATCTACCGGATTTGACGGAAAAGTTTCGGGTCATCTGGATGAATATCAGCAATATTTAGACAGAGGTTTTATCTTCGGAGTATTTCAGGCGTCAAACTTATTAGGACCGGATTGGAAGATTCAAAACTCTCCGCGTTTTTGTGTAATATCAACAGAACGTACTCCGCAGGCGTTACAAGAAGCACTGAAGGCTCGTCATACATTTGTTTCATTTGAAAAAGGCACGCAAATGTCTATGGAAATCGAAAATTCTCAAATAGGGGACATCCTCGAAGCTACCATGGACAAAAAATCTTTTGCTTATCATTGGCGAGTAACATCAGACTCGCTTCCGCTGGGAAAAGTAGAAATCGTGACAAATAACGGGCAAGTCCTTGCAGAAACTCAAGCTTCCGAAGATTCTGAGAATTTATTCCTGGAAGGAAGCGGTTTTTTAAATATTGACAGAGCATTTCAATATGTAATGTTGGTTGCATATTTTGAAAACGGTCACATGGCATATTCCACGCCGGTTTGGATTAGTAAAAAACAAAGTATCATGGTAAGTAATCTAAACGCCGAAAATGAAAATCCGCATATAAGTAAATCCCCAAAAGTCGTATCATTTACCGTTTCGAATATTTCTCCTACGACTATTTCGAACATCGACGTTCGTTTTTTGGACAATAAAAATAACTGTGTTCACGAAGAAAAGCTTAGTCTAAACGGACGAAACGACAAGAATATCAAGCGAACTTTGAATATTGAAGACAACAGTATCGATGAATTGCAAATCGTCACAAGTATAAACAACGAGATTTTCACTCATGATACGGTTACATTGCCGAGAATGCAACAACACAAAATTCTGGTCGATGCGACACATCAAAATAAATATACGGAAAATCTTAATACCTTGAAAAAAATGATGGAAGACGACGGAATATTATTTTCAATTTCTACAGAAGGTACACCTTTTATGAAAGATTCTGTCTTGCAAGATTACGATTTGGTGATTCTTACGCCGCCGCAGTTTATTTCTGACAATGTTAATTATGAAGTTCACTTTTCGTATGCATTGCATAGATTTGTTTATCGCGGCGGGGCATTGATTATCGCAGCAGACGGACGTGACGAAACAAAAGCACGTGCCGCAGTCACATATTACAACCGATTGTTGCGAATCCTTTACTCTCCGGTACGTTTTCGTTATACAACGTCCGCCGGTTTTTTCTCTATTTATGATGAAGAAAACCATTTTCACGATTCGGAAATGCCTTTATTTTCTGCATTCAATCGCAGTGTTTACGGACAAGACTTACAATCGATTTATCTGCCGTGTCCTATAGAATTAAT
>JAXJQT010000009.1:0-3604 GCA_036311025.1 Spirochaetota bacterium | reverse complement strand
GTTTTTTTGCTATAAGCTTTTGCCGCACACCCGCATAGCGGGTGGTTTATTGTGAAAATATTTCGCTTCGCTCCATGTTTTCACGGGCTCATGAGCCCATAAAAAAAGCCGACAAGTATAAACCTGTCGGCTAAAATTGTTTACAGTTAAAAGTTACTTATTTTAAATAAGCACCGTCTTTACCGATTTTACCCGGTCCATTAAGAACATAAACACGCATATTACCCTGACCTATAGCGTCTGTAGTAATTGTAGAACCAGAAACTGTCTTTCCGGTAATTACTTCAGTATAAGTTCCGTTAGGAAGACCGCTGAATGTTGCACTTCCGTTGATTGCAACACAAGCAAAACTGTCCACTCCATTATCTGTATAACGACGTTTAAATGCTATATTACCGCTACAACCATCTGTAGAGTACTGACCTTTCTGCAATGCAGGAACAGCACGACGAATCTGATTCAATCTGATGATATGCTGTGCCAATTCATGGTTCAATGTCTGAGCTACAGTACCGCTTGCTGTGTATTCACCGTAATCTGTTGCAGTTACAGTTCCCTCTAAGTGATCTCCTAAATAAGCACGACCTGATTTTTCACAAGAAGTTCTTGTATTAGCAGGGTCAATAGGCATACCTTTTTTGAATTCAATTTCACTACCGTAGTAAATACATGGAATACCGCGGAATGTAAACATTAAGTTAAGTTTGTCCGGCCAATATCCTGTAAAACGTTGGTCTTCCGGAGCATGATCCGGAGCATAGTCATGACTGTCTACATAAGTAACGTTAAATGTTGCATCATTATAGTCATCATCTTGTCCAAGAGCTGTATTAAATGCATCTCCGGTATCATTGAATGCCCAATGCATAGGGAAGTCAATCTGGTCAAGATGATTTCGCAATGACCAATCCGGTTTGTGATAGTTATTACCGTTCAATTTATGATTTGGTGTATCCTTAACCGGAGGGTCAAAGCTACTCTTATATTGTGCAAAGTGAGCTGATGCAGCTTTTGAATTTGTATCATGATCAGATCCCCAACCAAAATCGCCGTCAGTTTCTTTCCATGTATAGAAAGACGGAGACAATGCAGGAACTCCTTCATTCCAACGACCTCGGTATCTTGCACAAGTTTCACCGAATACAAAGAAGTTTTCTCCTCCGGCTTGTATAAATGCCGGCATGAAAGTTTTATTAAATGTCAAACGACTGATATGTTTTACTGTATCGACACGGAATCCGTCTACACCCATATTGATGTAATTGGTATAACAATCAATTAAGTAGTTATAAACTGTAGGATTTTCTGTATTCAAGTCTACACAGTCTCCTGCCATCTGTCCAAGCTGACAGTTTTCACTATTCCAGTCAATCATCTTAGCATGGTGATAAATAAAGTCTGTATCAATACTGTCTTCTTTCATAGCATTAATACGAGCACTATACTGACTTCCGCCCGGAGCTGTATCATAATCAGCTTTTCCAGTCATCTTAAGTCCGTCCATCAATTTTTGATAAGCATTTCCGCCTTTAGCAAGTTTCATAAACGGACTACGTTTTCCGCCGGCAGGTGTAGGAACATCTTTGTTGATATAAGGAGTAGTTTCCTTATCAAACATGTGGAACAAGTTTCTTTCCCCAAAGTTACCTGTATGGTTCAATACGATATCCTGAATAACCTTAATACCCTTAGCATGACATGCCTCAATCAAATCTTGATATGTAAAGTCTGTAGATTCATAACGAGGGTCTACTCGGCTGAAGTCATAAGCATGGTATCCGTGATAGTCAATACCTGATGCATTTTCTACTACAGGAGTAATCCAGATTGCACTGAATCCCAATGCTTTGATATAGTCAAGTTTTTCCGCAATACCTTTAAAGTCTCCACGCCAAGCACAGTCACCGTCGCCGAACGCTAAGTATTCACCACCTTCATCCCAACAATATTCATTGTTAGATTTATCACCGTCATAGAAACGAGTAGTCATAAGGAAGTAAATTGATTCTTCACGGAAATCAGTAGAAACAATATCTTTTACTTTAATTGTAATAGAAACCGGATCTGAAACCGCACCTTCATTATCTGTAACTGTCAAGGTCAACGTTGCTGTACCTTCACTATCAGGGAACTGAACTTCACAAGAATCGCTTGTTGTTCCGCTTAGTGGCGTAGCACCGCTTACTTCCCATTTGTAACCAGTAACAGTTCCGTTAAGGTCTGAAGAACGTAATGCATTGTAAGTTGCTTTACTTCCTTTTCTGACTGCTGTACCACCGGTAATTACGGCTTCAGGTTTTGCATTTACGTTTTGTGTCGTGATATTAACGGTCATTTCATTAGAAACATTTCCGCTTGCATCTTCTACCGCTGCTACGATTTTATGACTGCCGTTAGCTGCTGCCGCACTGTTCCAAGTAAAAGTCCCGTTGTAAGCAACACCGCTTATATCAACTTCAGCAACTTTTGTGCTTCCGTCAAGTACTGCCACAAGTTTAGCCAAACTGATGTTATCTGTAGCAGTTACAGTAAATGTTACTTCACCGGTAGCTGTTCCTGTTGCGTTGCATGTAAATGAATTAAGAACCGGAGCTACTGTATCTTCAGGATTGTACTCAGTCCATTTTCCGTCTTTATACCACCATTCACCGGCTTCACGAGAAAGGTCGTCTGTCTGACCGCCCCCGTTATTACTGAAAATAATAGCAGATTTAGTAACAGGTAAAGTATATCCGTACCATTTGTTACCTTCATCATTCATTGCTTTACCCGGCCAATTTCCACCTGTATAATTTTCAGATGAGTTTGACGAATTCCATGCCCACAAAGTTGTGTATCCATAAGCATGAAGAACAATCTTGTCAGTAATTTTTTCTTTGTATGTAAGTGACAAAGTATAAGTTGCTTTGTTATTGTTAGAATCTGTCAATTCGATAACTACAGCTTTGCTTGCTGTTTTTCCGTCGGCAGAAATTACCACATTTGCAGTTGTTCCGTTTTGTCCGTCAATGCTTGCAGATACGGCGTTATCAGCAGTTATTGTAATAGCTGCAGATGTTTTTTCTGATGTAACGTAATTCATTGAACTAGCTACAGTTACATCTTCACCGTTTACTGTTACGGTTTTCAATTTTGCTAAACAATCCGGAGTAGGAGGAGGTACAACCCCACCTTTTAATTCTAAAGTATACGCTTTAACTGTTGTCTTATCTTCAGCAGTAATTTCAATACTTACAGTACTAGGAACTTCCACCTCAGTTGCGGTCATACTGTTACCGTTTATTTTTACACTGGCTTTAGAGTCTTCCGGTGTAACAACTACTCTGGCTTTTTTTGCAGAGCTTGAAGCCGTCATATAATCAGAAATTGAACCAACCAAAGTTCCGTCTACCGTAACACTTTTTAAGTTCGCATTATTACCTACTAATGATTTTCTTGTTATCTTTACTGTATATTTCTGTTTTGTAACACCGTCTTGTGCCGTTACATTTATTTCCAGAATATTTTCACCTTCATTCAATCCCCAAGAACCGCCTGAAACAACTTTTGCTTGTGTAGTAGCATTAGGGTCATTAGTAACAAAACTAACAGTTACAGAGTTAAC
>JAXJQT010000008.1:0-3926 GCA_036311025.1 Spirochaetota bacterium | reverse complement strand
CAATAAAAGATTTTTTAGATTTACCGCAAAAGTTTCAATTCCGTGGTCATCTGCTTGGTCTGTAAAATTACTTCTGATTTCTCTTAATACTGCCGGCAACAAAAGTCTCTTTAACCCGTCTTCAATTGCTGATTTGCGGAAAATATTAGGCATATCAAAACGTCCCAACTGCATAGCAGTCAGTGCATCTTCATCAAAATCAATTTTTACTTCAAGCTCTTCTTCACGTTCACCGCGATTAATTGCCAATACACGATGTGCTTTTACAGAAGATAACGGCTCATTGTAATCATAGTACATTTTGTATGTACTTGAAGCTTCATCTTTAAGCCCTTTAACAACAAGTTTTCCGCTTTTAAGAATATGATTTTTTACTATTTCACGATTTGCAATATCATGAGCCAAACGTTCTGCAAGTATATCCTGAGCTCCGGCAAGAGCGTCGTCTGCTGTTTCAACCCCTTTTTCCGCATCGATAAACTTTTCAGCTTCTTCTTCAAGCTTGTCGTCGTCCGCAGTTTCCATCAAATCGGCCAAAGGCTCCAAGCCCTTTTCAATAGCAAGCATTCCGCGAGTTTTCTTTTTACGTTTGTAAGGTGCATAAATATCATCAAGTTCGGTAATAGTCTGTGCTTTTTGAATATTTTCATACAAAGACTCAGAAAGAAGCCCTTGAGAAAAAATACCTTTACAAATTTCAATTCGTCGTTCTTCTAAATTTCTGAATGTTGTAAGCTTGTGAGAAATATCACGAACTTGAACTTCATCCAAAGCTCCGGTTGCTTCCTTTCGGTATCGTGAAATAAACGGTACGGTACAACCTTCATTTAATAAATTAACAGTCGGTACTACCTGACGCAATTCAATGGTCAAATCATCAGAAATCTTACGCATTATATCCATTTCTGAAATCGCAAGACTGTCGATTAACTCTTGAGTTATTTCCATTTTTTTATCTCCTGTAAAAAAATCATCTTTTTTATAGAATAATTTTCGTGTTTATTTTTTTATTGACCGCAATCCATAGCACATTTTAACGGTACGGTCAATTTTTTACTGTCGCCATAAATGTGTAGAATAATCCTTATCCGGCGATATTCCGAAAAATCTGCACGGATTGATGTCGATTCCGCCGCGTCGTGTAAAGAAACATTTTACGCTTAAATATTCAGGCTTTAGGATTTCATAAAGAGCTTTGAAAATCTGCTCACAGCACGCCTCGTGATAATCTCCGTGTTCACGATACGACACTAAATAACGAAGAAGCGACGTCTTATCTATAGAAAATCTTCCTTTATATTCAATTTGCACTGTCGCCCAATCCGGCTGCCCCGTAATCGGACAATTTGTTTTAAGCAAATGCGAATGACAAACTTCTTCTGTTGCCGTTTGAGTTACATTTAACAACGACGAATCCGGAGAATAAACATTACATTCGCACGGTAAATCATCAATACATTGCTCTTTAGGTAAAACAGTAAAATCGTATTTTTCACCACATTTGAAAAGTTTTACCTCAACGTTTGTTTTCAATGCAGCAGATAAATCTGCCGTGATTGTCTGTATTACTTGATTTTCATCTTCCATTACGGTCATGATAAAACTTCCGAGATAAAGTTTTAATGATTTTGATTCCACCATAAACTCAGAAGACGCACTGTATACAATTTGTATTCTGCGAACTTCCGGCTTACCGGATTTTGAAAGCCAACTCAATTCGTATCCGTTCCAAATATCATAACCGTCAAACAATGTTTCATCGATATTATTTTTTACTCGATTAACATTGCGTGGAATCGGGAAAATCAAAGACGAATCGTAATGCGGATTGTATACAGTCTTTTGACCGAGCGGATTATTTTCCATTGTATTCCTCTTTATGGTATTTTTTCATAAACTCTTCATATCCATGCTTTCTCAATTTACAAGACGGACATTCACCGCAGCCCATACCGAAATCATTCATAGTTTGTACGCCGTTGTAACATGTCAGAGTTTTTTCTAAAATCAAATCAAGTATTCCTAACTCTTCAGCCATTCTAAACTCTTCAGCCTTAGTAAGCCACATAAGCGGAGTGTGAATCACGACATTTTTATCTTTAAAATCTGTCGCCATATTCAAAGCCACCTGTGCCGACTTTACAAACACATCACGACAATCTGCATATCCGGAATAATCAGTCTCGCAAACACCTGTGACAAGATGTTTTGCACCCAACGTACCCGCCCAACCGGCTGCAACCGTAAGAAACAATAAATTTCTGTACGGCACAAATGTCGACGGAACATCTTTATTTTGAGAATGTTGACCGCTTACATCTGCAGAACCTTGAAAAAGATTGGAAACAACAATATCTTTGATAAAAGAAATATCAACGGTTTTCAGCGGAATATCCATAGAATCGCAAATTTTCTGTGCAATTTCATTTTCAACGGAATGCTTTTGACCGTAAAAAAAACTGATTGCATAAACTTTGTTAAAATGCTTTTTCGCCCATGCCAAGCATGTTGTAGAATCTTGTCCTCCGCTTGCCAAAACCACGGCATCTTCAGATTTGTATGCTAAATCCATTTATACCCCCGTAGCGTCAATACCCCAAATTATTTTATGTAATTGCAATGATAATCTGAGATCCAAACGATTTTCAATT
The DNA here is from genome assembly GCA_036311025.1 of Spirochaetota bacterium. Lineage (GTDB taxonomy): Bacteria > Spirochaetota > GWE2-31-10 > GWE2-31-10 > GWE2-31-10 > RGIG8597. Next base: position 1,275 of record JAXJQT010000008.1, on the reverse strand, counting down.
ATAAAAGCAGCCAATTCCTGCAATTCAATTTTTCCCGTTTGCGGTGACAAATAAATATCCAAACCGGCATTATTTTGTTTAATTTCGTCAATCATATCTTTCAGATACGCTAAATCATTTTTATCTACTACGATTTTTATGCAATCTAAGCCGGCTCTGAGTTTTTTAAGGTTTTTCTTACAAAAACTCTTCCCTTCACCGGATGAGTGAGTTTTCCAGTCAGCAACATATCGCAGATTGCCTTTGCCGTAATCCTGAATAAAAATAGAACCGTTTGTCTCTACATAAAACAACATATCACAATGTTTTGCTGCTAATTGCGATATGGCTTCCATACGCTCATTTAAAAGAGGCTCGCCGCCGGTAAAAAGTACAAACGCACTCGGATATTCTTTATTAATTTTTGTAAGTTCGTCTGACAATTGAGAAAACGTCAAATATTCATTAACATCGTTACGATTGGGAGTATCACAATATGAACAATTGAGATTACACCCAGCAAAACGAATCAAATACATCGGATGTCCGGCTGTGGGAGCTTCTCCGCTTAATGTAAAAAAACGTTCGACAACGGGAAAAGTAATTTCAGTCATTTAAGGAATCGCCTCCCTCACAATATGACTGACGTGACAATGTATTTTCATAAACTCGCACGCGGAATTTTAAATCAGGTTGCTTTTCTTTCAGATTATCATAAAAATATAAAACCAGATTTTCTGCAGTAGGAGCTTCCTTTAAAATATTATTGAGAATCTGATGATCTAATGGTTCAATCAATGTTTTTATATTACCGAAATCCCATAAAATACCTTGATTATTCAATTTGCCACTGTCACCTTTTACCCAAACACAAACTTTCCAAGTATGCCCGTGCATTGAAACACATTTTCCGGGATGTTCAGGAATAAAGTGAGCTGCATCAAAAAAACCTTCTGTATATAAAGTAAGTTCCATTTTCATATCTCCGAATGCGGATTTTCAAAATGGCTTTATATAATAATTTGCCAAAAAAATAAAGATGTAGAAAATGAACATAACATAAAACTAAAGCTTTGTTTAAAGCTTCTTTTCGAGGAAAGCCACGTTTAATTTACAACATAAATGAAATATTTCCGCAAGAAAATATCAAGCTATCATTTTCGAATCGTAAATAACTTATATTGCACATCGTAAATAAGTTACTGACGATGACCTTTGTAGCTAGAAAGGTTTCCGTGGATAAGCTATTTTGCACATCGTAAGTAAGCTATTTTGCACATCGTAAGTAAGCTATTT
>JAXJQT010000007.1:0-3298 GCA_036311025.1 Spirochaetota bacterium | reverse complement strand
CTTTTTTTGTAATCAAAAAGAGAAGTCCCCCTTTGACCCCCAAGAGAAAAAACATACTCCTTGCGGTGGTTCATTCTCACTTTTTAACTTTAAAGAAATCTCGTAGAGATTTCGAATCCGTGTGGCAATTCGCCGACAAAGTCGGCATTCAAAAATCGTTTTGAGTTCAAAACGTGTAATCTTTAGGAGAGGGGAACCATCTCTCGATGAGTGCATTTATGCACGAATGAAGTTTTTCCAATATGGAAAAACCGTGCGATGTCCGAAGGTTCCCATCTCCTATAACCTCTCCCTTCCTTGGACACGCTTGGGGCGGTGGTTCGATCTCGCTTTATTTTTTGTACCAAGAGTTATGGATATAAGACTCTGTATTAAAATAAATTGCGTTTTGTGCCGGGTCTGTTACGTCGATTTCTATCTCTTCCCAACCATATTTCCAGCCGACAGTATCTTTAAATGTCACACTTGTTAGGTTACTGCACTCGTTGAATGCTCTGAAACCGATTTCAGTTACTTTGTCAGGGATTATTACACTTGTTAGTCTACTGCACTTTTCGAACGCATAGTAGCCGATAGTAATCACACTGTCCGGGATTGTTATACTTGTTAGGCTAGAGCAACCTCTGAATGCACCGGCGTAGATATTCGTCACGCTGTCAGGGATTGTTATGCTTGTTAGGCTAGAGCAACCACTGAATGCATAGGCGTAGATTTCAGTCACGCTGTCAGGAATTGTTATGCTTGTTAGGTTTGTACAACCGTAGAATGCACTGTTCCCGATTTCAGTCACACCGTCCGGGATTGTTACACTTTCTAAGCTTGAACAACCGTCGAAAGCACCTCTTATTTCACTTACGCTGTCGGGGATTACTAAATCTTTTACCAGGTTACCGTTTAAATATAAATTTGCTCCGTTACTTAACGGATTTCCAGAAAACTCAATATTACACCAAGCTTCTAAATCGAAAATATATACGTTTTCTAAGTTACTGCAATTCTCGAACGCTTCGTAACCGATAAAAGTTACGCTGTTACCGATTGTCACACTTGCCAAGCTTGCACAATTGCTGAAGGCATATCTTCCGATTTCAGTTACACTGTCGGGGATTGTCATGTCTGTCAAACTTGTACAGCCGTCGAATGCATATTCTCCGATTTTTGTCACGTTGTTCGGGATTGATATATTTATCAAGTTGTCGCAACAAGAGAATGTATAGTCATTGATTTCAGTTACATTGTCGGGAATCGTTATACTTGCCAATTTGTCACAACTGTAGAATGCATGGCTTCCGATTTCCGTTACGTTGTCGGGAATTGTTATATTTGCCAAGCTGTCACAACCGTAGAATGCATGGCTTCCGATTTCTGTCACGTTGTCGGGGATTGTTATATTTTCCAAGCTTGTACAACCGTAGAAAGCATGAGTTCCGATTTCCGTTACGTTGTCGGGAATTGTTATATTTGCCAAGTTGTCACAACCGTAGAAAATATGATTTCCGATTTTTGTTACGTTGTCGGGAATTGTTATACTCGCCAAGCTGTTGCAACCGTAGAAAGTATAGTTTCCGATTTCCGTCACGTTGTCGGGGAGTGTTATGTCCGGCAAGCTTGCACAGCCGTAGAATGCATAGTCTCCGATTTCCGTTACGCTTTCGGGGATTGATATATTTACCAAGTTGTCGCAACAAGAGAATGCTGATTCTCCGATTTTTGTCACGTTGTCAGGGAGTGTTACATTTGTTAGGTTTTTGCAATTAAAAAATGCGTAATCGCAAATTGAAGTTATTCCTTTACCGATTGTGATTTCTTTTAATGCCGGCGTTATAGGTAGATTGTCGAATGATGTAATGCTGTCGCCGATTGCCAAGGTTTCTACATTTTTACATCCGTCAAAGGCTGCGTATAAGATTATTTTTGTGTCGTTGTTGATTTCGCAAGATGTTATCGATGTGTCTTTTGCTTTTACCAGAATCAAATAGGGATTGTCGGCGTTACCGATATATAATGCGTTGCCGTATTCGTTGTATTCTAAGTTTTCGCAACCTGAAAATGTGAAGAAGCCGATTTCTGTCACGCTGTTTGGGATTGTTATATTTGTCAATGCGGTACAATCTTTAAATGCATTTTCACCGATTTTAGTTACGCCGTCGGGGATTGTTGCCGTTGTAATGTCTTTTTGTGCCGTCAGCAGAGTTTTCATATCTTTTGTATATGTACATCCGTCTGCTGTTACGGTGTCGCTTCCTTTTACCCATACAGCTGTATGTAATGTGGGTAAAATGGGAAATGTCGCAGGAAGTGCTGGTTCCCAGCCGTTGAAAAGGCTGTCTGTCTTTGTGGGAACAGTTGCGTTGATTACAGCCTCGCCGTATTTGCCGGTAATACTTTTGTCACCTTTTCCGCCGTATAGGTTCAATGTCAGTGTGATTTTTTTTCTGTCGTAATAGATTTTTACCGTCGTGCTTCCGTCTGCTGCGATTTTCAGCTGTTCCGGTTTTTGTGATATAAATCCGTCGTAATCTTTTGCAATTGCAGATGTGTAATTTTCGATTTTGCCGGTTTTGTTTTCTGTATCGGCAATTACAAGAGTGTATTCGTCGTCATCAATGTTTTGTTTGTAATGTTCGACGGTGTAGGGGGCTTTTGTCGGTTTTTCATCCTCTTTGTTTTGTTCGTCGGATGTGGTCGTGTTTTCCTGTTCGGTGTTTTTTTGTACTTCCGTACAACCGATTAAGGTAGATGTTAACATTAAGAATGTTAACGGCAAGATTAAGAATCTTTTCATGGTTACTCCTTTTTTTATTACAAATATTTTTTTTAAAACCCATGCTGGGTTTAAGGCTTCGGCTTGCAGACTTTCGTAAGAAAGTCGAAAACGATAGCCAATGTACGAACGATAGGATTTTCCTTTAGGAAAATTCCGAAAGTGAGTACATATAAGGCTTCTTTTTGCCGGACAAGTCCGCCCTAAAGCGTTTTTGTTGTTCAAAGAACAACGGAGTTTTAGGAGGGGAACACCGGCTCTTTGCAAGGCCGCAGGTTTTCCCCTCCTATGACCACCCCATTCCTCGGCAAGCTTGGTTTTCTTTTATCTTCCGGTTACTGAGCTTGTCGAAGTAATCCGTGTGGCAATTCGCCGACAAAGCCGTCATTTAAAAATCGTTTTGGGTTCAAAACGTTATAAAAACCATTTTGTTTTTAATCGATTCTGCAGGCAAGCCTGCCCTAAAGCTTTTTTGTTGTTCAAAAAACAACGGGGTTTTAAGGGGGATTTCTCTTTTTTTGTAATCAAAAAGAG
>JAXJQT010000006.1:0-8256 GCA_036311025.1 Spirochaetota bacterium | reverse complement strand
GCTTTTTTTGCATAAAGTGTCTGCGGGAATGTTCCGGTACAAATAGAAAAATTGTGTGTTGCATTTTCCGTTTGATTCTTCATCAAATACGCCTTGCCGATAAGAAAATAACTTTTAGAAAGTTCTTCGTCCGCAGAAATTTCTTCCAACAAAATATGAAGTACTTCGATTGCTTTGTCCGGTTCATTTAAATTCAAATAAAGTGCCGCACAATACAATCCGGAAACAGCGAAATATGATGTTCCGTAAGAGATTTCCAATAAGTTCTTGTATGAATCTAACGCCTTTGCATAGTCTTTTAATAAAAAATGAACAGCCGCAATTTCGTAATAAACAAGTTTTGTAAATTGAGAATTGGGAAAATCAGAGATAAATTGATTATAAAATGCGATTTTCTGCTCTACATCTGTAGAAAGTCTGGCAAGCTTTAAAGTTATCCATTCCGAAGTTTGTGCATCCTCGTTCAATTTCAAAGCTTGTTTATAGACTGACAAACTTTCATTCATTTGTCCTTGTTTTTCTAATTTCTTTGCTTTTTTTAATAATTCGGGAAGTCCTTCTTGCGAATGCATGAAAACACACAGAAACAAAAATAAAATACAAAATACAAACCGTGTCATATTTTTTTTCCGGTCAACGTCGAACTATTTACACCGGTCGCTTCTATGTTAATTACTTTTCCGGCATCATCATCACTTCCGTCATATAAGAAAATAAGTTCATTAGATGAAATTCCGATATGTCTGCCAGTTCCGTCATTTGCCGGACGTTCATGCAATATTTGAAAATGTCGCCCTTTCATTGCTTGGCGATTTTCCAAGCCTATATTACGCTGAATTTCGATAAGTTTGGTAAGTCGTTCTACTTTTATCTCGTCGGCAATAGGGTCGCCCATTGTCTTTTGAGCAAGTGTATTATCACGCTCGTTATATTTATACATAAACGCATCATCAAAACGCACTTCATTTATTATACTCAATGTGTCTTGATAATCTTGCTCTGTCTCTCCGGGAAAACCGATAATCAAATCGGTCGTAAGTACAATATCAGGTATATATTCTCGTAGCTTATAAATTTTTTGCAAGAAGTCTTCACGAGTATATTTTCTGTTCATTGCCTGCAAGATTGATGTAGAACCGGATTGTAATGCCAAATGAAGCCATTTAGAAATCTTAGGCTCATCCGCCATTACTTCTATTAATTCTTGAGATAAATCTTTCGGATGACTGGACATAAATTTCACCCAAGCCACATCCGTTTCATGAGCAATTTGCTTTAATAACTGTGCAAAAGTTATATCCTTCGTATCGTTTCCATACGAATTTACATTTTGTCCCAACAGCATTACTTGCTTTACGCCTTGTTCTGTCAATTTATGAATCTCTTCTATAATAGAAGAAGATGAACGTGAAATCTCACGTCCTCGCAAATAAGGAACAATACAATAAGAACAAAAATTATTACATCCGTGACTTATGGTTAGATATGCTTTAGCCGGATTAAGTTCGTCCGGTGCCGTTTCCGTAAAGAACGCTTGCGGGTTTTGAGTGTCCGGTTCATCGACATAACAGTCTTTTCTGCCTTTTCGATGAGCCGCAAGAATTGCCGGGATCTTATCCTTGTGAAAATTTCCGACTACAATATCTACGCCGTGTTTTTTATCCAAAAGTTCTTCACTGATTCTTTGCGGCATACATCCCATTACAAGAACGGTAATATCACGTTTCGTTTTTTCTTTTTTATAAAAACCAAGCCGTCCCCAAATCCTATTCTCAGCCGTTTTTCGCACAGAACAAGTGTTGATTATAATTAAATCTGCATTTTCCTGTGAAAAAACTTGAATATATCCGGCAGCAGTCAATCTTCCGGCTAAAGATACACTTTCTGCTTTGTTCATTTGACAGCCGTATGTTTCAATAAAAAAATATGTCATTTTGTAGATCTCGGTTCTGAAAATTGAAATTGTTGTTTTATTCTGAATTTTAACGCTTGACCGTCTTTATAATCTTCAATAATAGCAAAAGCCCCGTTACCGATATAAGAAAGACGTTCACTTTCTTTTAGCGTTACTCTTGCTTTCAATTTATCATAAACACAATCAAAGTGAGCATATCCCTCTGAAGTTTCATCCAATAACGCCGTCATCATATTGGTAATAGACTTATTACAAATAGGACAAACCGATGCCGGTAAACTTTCTGTACGATAAGGCAAATCTTCTTTTTTGATTTTTCCGGAAACATTTCTAGAAGCTGATTTTGTTTTTTTATATTTATTAAATTCTTTCTTTATGAAAGAACGTTTAAATTCCTCTTTTTTAACACTTTGCTTCTTTGAATTCTCACTGTTCTTTGCATTTTTATTTTTCTTTCTTTTACTATTAGACGTTTTAGTAAAATCCTTCTTTGCCCCCCCTAAAGAAGTATTTTTTTTCTCGACACTAACTTCTTTAGATGTTGACGCATTAGTTGAAACGGATTTTAATGAATCTTTTTTCTCTGTGGATAACTTTCGACCTCGAAAACGTCTTTTACGTCTATGATTATAGTTTCCATTTACGTTATTATTACTTGTAGTTTCGCTCAATGTCCCAAAATCTCCTCTGCTAATAATACCGCAATCCTTGATATTGCAACCCTCAAATAAGACTCCTCACAAATTTTCACTTTTAAATCTCTTATCTTTTTGGGGTTTCTTGGGCGTGCTTTTTTGACCATCGTATCTTATCCTCAAAATTAAAATAAATCAATCAGATTTTGATTTTTGAACCACTCCAAATGGTAACATCGTTTTATATTATCCTTACGAATTGCAATTACATCAAAACGATAATCATAATTGCTTTTATGTTCTGAAATATACCATAAAGCACTATTATAAATTCGTTTCAACTTTGCTTGTGTTACAGCTTCTACCGGCGATCCAAAATTATCATTACTTCTTAACTTGACTTCAATAAATATTATCGTACTTTTATCAAAACCTATTAGGTCGATTTCTCCAAATTTCGTACGATAATTTTTAGCTATTATTTTAATCCCCTGCTTTTCAAGAAATTCCGCCGCTATTTCTTCGCCGCATTTCCCTTTTTGCGTATTACTTTGTTTTTTCATATTTTATGAAATGACAACTACCTTATAAAAATAAAAAAAGCCAAAAGTCAGAGCCTTCAAATAAAGGAATAACTTTTGGCTTTAATTTATCTAATTCAATCTTTAAGGATTTATTTTGCTTTCTTAAAATTAATTTTTTCCTTAATATTAGCACTTTTACCGCTTCTTTCTCTCAAATAGAACAATTTAGCTCTTCTGATTTTACCTCTTCTTACTAATTCAATTGAAGAAATCTTTGGCGAATAAATAGGGAAAGTTCTTTCTACACCAACTCCAAATGCAATTTTTCTAACTTTGAAAGTTCTTGTAATACCATGACCTCTGAAAGCAATTACATATCCTTCAAAAATCTGAACTCTTTCTCTTTTACCTTCGATAATTTTTACACCAACTTTTACAAGATCCCCAATATTAAAAGCTTCAGCTCTGTCCTTGAAAGATTTTTTTACAGCTTCTACATCTGCACCTTCAACAACCATTGTTCCGGCTAATTCATCAATATGTGTTTGTTCCATTTTTGTTATCACTGACATCATTTAACTCCCGTTTTATTTTATTTATTAGTGATTCTATAGATTCCTTACCCTGGTATCTTTCGGAAATACTTCGATAACATTCAGGGTTATCAAATAAATCAGGACGACACTTTAAAGTCTCCCGAATACTATCCATTAATTTAAACTTTTCTATTTCTTTATGATTTCCAGATGTTAAAACCTCCGGAACACTCATCCCCTGATAAACTGCCGGTCTTGTATATTGACGATATTCCAACAAACTTCCGGTAAAAGACTCTTCTTGTAAAGAACCTTTTTTTATAACACCATCCAATTGCCTGATTACCGCATCCATCAACGCCATCGCAGGGATCTCACCACCAGAAAGAACAAAATCTCCCAATGAGACTTCATCATCAACCAGAGTATCCAAAACTCTCTGGTCTACCCCCTCGTAATGTCCGCAGATTAAAACAATATTTTCAAGTTTTGTCAAGTCGAGAATGTATTTATGACTTATTTTCTTACCTTTAGGAGAAAAAAATAAAACTTTTTTTCCCTTTTCCGGAATATTCAGAGATTTATACGCATCAAAAATAGGCTCCGGTCGCAAAAGCATTCCTGCACCGCCTCCATAAGGAGCATCATCCACCTGCCCGTAATTATTTACTGCATTTTCTCTGAAATTCTTTATTACAAAAGAAAAAGCTTGCTTTTCAAATCCTTTCTTAACAATACTTGTATTAAAAAAAGTCTCAAACAACTCAGGAAATAAACTTAGAACATAAAAATTTATCAATCAAAAAATCCTTCGTACTGATTAACAGCCAGATAACCCGCTTCAATATTCACTTCCTCGATAAAGGTACGCACAAAAGGATAATAAATATGTTTTGAAGTTTTATTCACCAAAATTTCCAGGTTATCATTCGCCCCGGTATTAAGCACATCCGTAACATTACCAAGATTCTCTTTATTATAATATACAGAAAGCCCAATTAAATCTTGTGTATAAAATTCCCATTCATCCAATGCAATAGCATCTTCACGATTAATATAAATAAATATCCCCTTAAGAGAATCTGCCACATCTTTGTCACACACATCTTTAAATTTTAAAATAACTTCGTCAGATGCAACTCGTACAGACTCAACATCATATTCTACCAAGGAATCGTTTGTATCTTTTGATTTTTCAAGGAAAAGTTTCTTTATCTTTTTAAAACGCTTCGGATTATCAGTTAAAGGGAGAATTTTTACTTCTCCCTTTAATCCGTGAGCTTTTCTAATAAAACCTACTTTTATTTTTTCATTCATTCTTAATCAATAATATCAAGAAGAACACGCTTATTACTCTTATTAGAAACAGCACTGAGAATTGTTCTTATTGCTTTCGCAATTCTACCATGTTTTCCTATAATTTTACCAATATCATTTTCATCAACTGATAACTCTAAGATGGTAGATCTTTCGCTTTCCAACATCTTAACATCAACCTTATCGGCATTGTCCACTAAGGATTTGGCAATAAATTCAACCAATTCTTTTTCACTCATTCAGTGTTCTCCTTTCCTGCCGGTAATAAAATATTTATTTTTCCAGTTGTGCTCTATCAAATTTGAATTGTTTTTTATTCAAAAGCTTTCTAACGATATTAGTTGGTTGAGCTCCGTTTAAAAACCATTTTTTTACTTTTTCAGCATCAACTTTTACTTGATTCTCTTCTTCTTTTACTAAAGGCTGGTAAACACCTACTTCCTCGATAAATCTTCCGTCTCTAGGATTTCTTGAATCTGTAACAACAATTCTGTAGTATGGTCTTTTTGCAGCACCCATTCTTTTTAATCTGATTTTAACCAAAATTTCCTCCTTAATTGGCCATTCTCTGTTTGTATTTTATGGGCATTTTTATTTTATATTACCCAAGTTCGCTAACATATTTTTATTCTTCATCATTTTCTTCATCATTTGTTTTGATTTCTGAAAATTCTTTAAAAGCTTATCCACTTCTAATATTGACACACCCGCACCACGTGCAATTCTACGTTTACGAGACCCTAAAATAAGGCGAGGATCATTTCGCTCTTTTAAAGTCATTGATTGAATAATCGCTTTTTGTCGTGCAATCTTAGACTCATCAATATTTATATTCGCCATTTGAGCTTGCATTCCCGGAATCATTTCCAAAATCTTTTCCATCGGTCCAAGCTTGCTCATCTGCTCCATTTGCTCAAGAAAATCTTGTAATGTAAACTCCGCATCACGCATTTTCTTTTCGAGCTTTATTGCCTCTTCTTCGTTGTATATTTGCTCTGCTTTTTCAACAAGAGAAACAATATCTCCCATTCCCAAAATTCTGGAAGCAATTCGTTCCGGATGGAAAACTTCCAATCCGTCTATTTTTTCCGATACACCTATAAACTTGATAGGCTTATTCGTAATTTTCTTTATCGAAAAAGCAGCTCCACCGCGAGTATCAGAATCAAATTTTGTCAAAATCACACCGGTCAATTCCAGTGTATCATTAAATTCTTTTGCAATTTCGGCAGCGTGCTGACCTGTCATCGCATCACAAACAAACAAAGTTTCATTCGGACGCAAATCTTTTGAAATCTTCTTGATTTCACTCATCATTTCTTTATCGATATGCAAACGTCCTGCACTATCGATAATCAATACATCATAACCTTCTGTCTTTGCACGCTTAAAAGACTCTTTTGCTATCTTTACGGCATCTTTTTTATCACCGGTAAAAACATCTACCCCGGCAATTTCTCCGACTCGCTGCAACTGCTCTATCGCAGCCGGACGATAAACATCACATGCAGAAAGAAGTACCTTACGATTCTCTTTATCTTTTAAATATTTTGCCAACTTTCCGGCTGTTGTTGTTTTTCCGGCCCCTTGCAAACCTGCAAGTAAAATAACGGAAAGAGATTTAGATGACTTCGGCTTTAATTTTAAACCACTTGCAGTACTACCGAGAATTTCTGCAATTCCGTCATACACAATTTTAATAAATTGTTCTCTCGGATTTACAGAACGAACAACTTGTTCTCCGATAGCTTTAGCCGTAATCTCATTTATAAATTCTTTTACAACATCAACACTGACATCGGCATCTAAAAGTGCAACTCTAATCTCATTGATTACGGAACCAATATTTGCTTCTGTAATCTTAGCATTACCGCTAATCACTTTAAATGAATCTGTAAGTGCTTTAGTAATTCCTTCAAGCATAAGAGCTACTCCTTTTTCTGAAACGGCAAGATAAAAGAATTGTCGTTTTTTGTCAATACCAACCTAAGGTTCTACGACAAATAACTGAGGTAAATATTCCAATTTTCGATAGTCAATCGGAATTCCGTAAATCCTCGCTTCAATATGTAAATGCGGACCGGTCGCAGCACCGGTCATTCCGACTTCTCCCAATACCTCACCTTTTTTTATCAACATATCAGATTTTTTTAAACATTTATTCATATGACAATAATTTGTATACAGTCCGAGTCCGTGATTTACTATAACCATATTTCCGTACAACTCTTGCAATCCGGACGACACCACTACACCGTCAAGCAATGAATAAATCGGTGTACCGGTAGGAACTCCGTAGTCCACACCTAAATGTACATCTTTAGAATACAATTTACCGTTATTTAAAACCCATTTTCTTGTAAAACAAAAATCTGATGTCATACGCGATGTATTATCTAAAGGTTTAGTAATTTTCCAAACACCCGCCGTCAAAGGTTGAGTCACGATTTTCCACAACTCATGCCGTGCTGCCTGTTGAACATTGTATTTTTTACGGCTGGCATTTTGCAAATCTTTCGACTTACCTTTCGGGAATTTCAAAATTTGTTCCCTGAAAGTATTTTTTTCTACCACACCTGTCGACTGAATAATCGCCTTCTCTCCGTCTTTAAAATTCATCTCAACTGACAACAAATAAGAATCTTGCTCATACAAAGGCGAAAAAGGTAAAAAAACACCATAAAAATAAAACTGAGAATCTTCATAATAAGAATAAACATTACCTTTTTTCGAATCTTGCAACTTTTCATTCTTTAAATACTTTAGAATAAAAGCAGCATCTTCAACGTTATTTTTTTTAGGAATAAGAATTCTGAAAAAAGAAAAACTTCCGGCAACAGAAGGAAATAATGTTTGATATTCTATTCTTTTTATCTTCTTTTTGGCTGAAAAAGGAAACTCTGAAACAGTTCCGCATTTTAATTTATATTCATTTTCAACAATTTCAATCTCACAGTCAGGCGAAAGTTCCAATATCGCATTGTCATTTTTCTTAAAAAAAGAAGACATCTGCGATGTTACGACTCCGTTTTCCGGCAAAGTCGGAAGACTGACCGGAAGAGAAACAACATCCGCCGTATTTTTACAAGAATAAACAAATAATGACAATAATGCACAAAGAACAGAAAAGAGACGTTCCTTATTCCGCAGCAACATTAGTTACTCTTTTGTGTTTCAATAAACTTTCCAAATGATCGATATATCCGTTAATCATATCTTTGTAACCATACGGAATTTCATCTTTATTCAAAAGAATCCCCATCAAGTGCAAATCACTTCGCCCCTCGATTCCGTCAGAACGTTTTATCACTCCATCGATAAGAATAGGC
>JAXJQT010000005.1:0-2879 GCA_036311025.1 Spirochaetota bacterium | reverse complement strand
GATTTAATAATAATGAAAAAACTTTATAATATTGAGCTGTTTCGTTTTATATTTTCACTGCTAATCGCTTATGGGCACATGATGCTTTTTTATTTATTCCCGGTAAACAGAGAAACTTTCAGCTGGTGCAATATGGGACAAACTTGGGATGCAACACTCACTATTGTTGATTGTTTTTTCTTAATGACCGGTTTTTTCATGTTTAATACACTTACCAATAAAAAAGATGTGACCACATTAGAATTCGCAAAAGGGAAAATTATCAGATTATGGCCGGTTTATTTTTTCTCTTTTGTTGTGTTTTTTGTACTTTCAAAATTTAAAGTTTGTTCTTTTAATTTATATGATGATGTACTCAATCTTCTTTTTTTGCAATGTTCCGGACACAAACTGTCACTGGGGGACAGCGGATATTCTTGGTATATCTCATCATTATTTTGGGTTTCTATATTTTACTTTTATATACTCCGCAATTTTTCTCAAAAAAGTATACGACTTACAATCGCATTAATAACGTTTTTCTCATATATACTTCTGATTCATAAATTTAACGGCGGAGTAGGAGCTCACATTTCTCCGCCGATTTTAGATTTATTTATTCCCGGAATTCTACGTGCTTTAGGCGGAATCGGCTTGGGATATTTCGTCGGTGAAATATTTAATTCCGTAAAAAACATTGAATATAAAGATTTAAAAATTGCCAAACGAATATTCATTTCTACATTAGAACTAATACTAACTATGTTTTTACTATATAACTATGTTATTAAAAGAGTATACAACAACGCTCTTTTATATATTTTAGCATTTGCATTATTACTATTATTACTCGCATTACAGTTAGGAAAATACTCGCAAGTGTTAAACTGGAAAGGTTTTGAGTACATCGGAAGATATTCATATTCCATCTATATTATGCATCAACCTGTTTTTTTGACATTAAAAAAGTACATTTGGACTAAAGACTTTGTAATAAACAATCCAATAAAATCAGTACTTATAGGAATATTTACCTGCGTGATTGTCGGAATATTAACATATCACCTCATAGAACAACCGGGCAAAAAATTATTAAAATACATTTTAAAATAATTTAACAACTAAATTCCTAAAAAGGAAAAAATATGAAGCTTAATTCTATACAAAAAATATCACATACTGATTGTACCGGGTGCGGTGCTTGTTACAACATTTGTCCTAAAAATGCCATTGAAATGAAACTAAACCACGAAGGTTTTTGGGCTCCTTTTATCAATGAAGAAAAATGTACTGATTGCGGATTATGTACAAGAACTTGTCCGGCAATAGATATCTTAAAAAATAATAATCCAAAACCGGATTGTTATATAGCAATGGCTGCAGATGATGATTTACGTATGAAAAGCAGTTCCGGAGGTATTTTCGGAATCTTGGCAGATTATGTTTTAGAACAAAACGGATATGTCTGCGGTGCAACTTATACACCGGACTTTTTACTTGAACATGTCATCATTGACAACAAGAAAGATTTAGAAAAATTAAGAGGCAGTAAATATCTTCAAAGTAATACCGGGAAGTGCTTTGCCAAAATAAAAGATTTGTTGGAAAATAATAAATATGTTCTTTATTGCAGTACACCTTGTCAAGTTGCCGGATTAAATAAATTTTTAAACAAAGATTATGAAACTTTAATTACCATAGATTTGCTGTGTCACGGCGGACCGTCACCTAATGCTTTTAAAAAATATTTAAACGAAACTTATCCCATAAAAAAAATCAAAGATTATAAGTTCCGAGATAAAAGCCATTTCGGATGGATTGCTCATGAAAATGTTTATTTCAAAAATGGTAAAGCTACTCACGTATCCAGAGAAGTGTCACCTTGGTACAGAGCATTTTCACCATGTTTTTCTGTAAGAGAAAGTTGCGGTACTTGCAAAGCGTCATCTTTACCACGTCAGGGGGATTTTACACTCGGTGATGCCTGGGAAATTCATAAAGTAAATAAAGATTATGATGACGGAAAAGGAACATCTATCGTCTGCGTAAACAATAATAAAGCAAAAGCTCTTATTGACAAAATAAAGCAAGAAACCAAATTGTTCGAACCTATTCCTTTAGAGTGGGTATTAACACACGGTCAACCTTTTGCCAAACCGTTTAAGCCAACATCTATTTTCAGACATCGTTTTTTTGAAATGTTACCTCACAATACATTTAAAAGAGCTGTAGAATATACAGAACAAGGAAAATATGATGTTGCTGTAGTCGGTGTCTGGTACGGTTGTAATTACGGAAGCTTAATGACCTATTATTCAATTTATAACTTTCTTACAAAAAACAGTTACTTAACTTTGATGGTAGATAAATCGCCTTTATCACCAAATGATCCGGAATTTAATAAGGATTTCCACAGTAGAAAATTTTGTATAAAACATTACAGAGACAGAATGAGTCGTCCTCGACTCCCGGAACAAATGTGGGAATTAAATCGATTCGCCGATACCTTCTTACTCGGTAGTGACCAGGTTTTACATCCAAACTCTGTCGAATACACTAAAAAATCTTTTTTATTAAATTTCGTAGATGATTTTAAAAAGAAAATTGCATTCTCTTCATCTTTCGGTCATGAACAAGACCCTAACAGACCTGAAGAAAGAGGGGAAATTGGTCGTTTACTTCGTCGCTTCGACCATATCGGATTACGAGAAGAAAGCGGAGTTCAGATAATGAAAAAAAATTACAGAGTAAACAACACAACAACTGTCATGGATGCAATATTTTTGTCAGAACCGGATTTGTATAAACAAATAGCTTCCGAATCTGACAAAAATGAAACAGAACCATTCATTGCAACATATATTCTAGATCCTAATCCGGAAATAAAAAAAGCGTTACTT
>JAXJQT010000004.1:0-1593 GCA_036311025.1 Spirochaetota bacterium | reverse complement strand
GGTATGGTTGTACATCCGGCAAAGGGAAATTATACCGGGACGTTGGTGCATGCATTGTGGGGGCTTGATAAAATCAGGCTGGAGAAAAAAGATACAGAGGATTTGAATAAATTAAAATTGCGTGCGGGAATTGTGCACAGACTTGATAAAGATACAAGCGGTTTGATAATAGTTGCTCGTCATCGCGATGCACATGAATATTTGTCTAAATTGTTTAGAGAACATAAAATAAAAAAAATCTACAGTGCCGTATTAAAAGGAAAACTGCTTCCTTTTACTCAAACCGTGATTAATAAAATAGGAAGAAATCCTCATAACAGAAAGAAGATGGCCGTAGTCGAACGTGGCGGAAAAAGCAGTCATTCTGAGTTTCACGTTGTACGTCATGTAGGAAATTATTCTTTTGTAAAAATAAGAATCTATACCGGGCGAACACATCAAATACGTGTACATTCGGCACATTTGGGTACACCGGTATTGGGTGACCAATTATATGCAAGAAGCGACAGTAAACATCCTGATATTCAACTTTGTTTGGCTGCGACTAAGCTATCGTTTTTTGATAAATATACTAATACGCAATTAACTTTCAAAATTAAACCGCCGCGTTTTATGGGGCAAGTAAAATAAAAAAATAAAAGGGAGACGTAGAAATCTCCCTTTGCATAAAAAATTATTTTATAGAATGAAGTGCTTTTTCAAATCGCACACCGTAATTGTGTGTACTTTCGGTAGCTTTTATAGAATCTACTACAAAGTCAGCAGCTAATGCAGCGGCTTCTAAGATTGTTTTTCCGCTGGCAACAGCTCCCGTAAATGCAGAAGCAAAAACATCCCCTGTTCCGTGCATTGCAACCGGTAAATAATCATTAAAGTCATAATATATATCTTTGCCGTCGTATACAGCCACGCCGAGCTTGTCTTTTTCGAATGACACACCTGTAAGCACAACATTTTTAGCACCGAGTCCGGCAAGTCGTTTTAAAAGACCTTCGACATAGGCTTTGTCATATTCCCCGATTGGAACGTAATCTTCTTTGAGTAAATATGCAGCTTCTGTAAAATTAGGCAAAATAACATCTGCAAGACTGCAAAACTTAGCCATTTCAGCAGCGAAATCTTCGTCAAATCCCGGATACAATTTACCGTTATCCCCCATTACCGGGTCAATAATAGTAACTGCGTTATCTGTCCCTAATGTTTTTATAATATCAGAAATATATTCTAATTGTTTTTTGCTTCCTACATATCCTGTATAAAAAGCATCGAATTTAAGATTTTCTTTTTTCCAATGAGCAGCTATAGCCGGAATATCTTCTGTCAAATCTCTGAATGTGTATCCGGTAAATCCGCCGGTATGTGTAGACAATACAGCACTTGGTAAAATAGCTGTTTCTAATCCAAATGCGGAAAGAATAGGCAAAGCTACAGTCAATGAGCACTGTCCTACACAAGAAATGTCTTGAATGGTAAGAATTCTTTTTTCATTCATGAAAAACTCCTTTTTTTTGAAAAATCGAGAAAGATATAAAAAAAAGATTAATAATTCAAGAAGAAATTAGAAGAATAATTTTAATAATTTTAAAATACCTT
>JAXJQT010000003.1:0-1516 GCA_036311025.1 Spirochaetota bacterium | reverse complement strand
CATTCATACTCATTGTCTTTTTGCTCATAACGGATTTCAGCAAAAAGCCCGAACGCACTGACAATCATAAATAAACACAAAACAAATTTTTTCATACAACCTCCTTAAAAATTTGCTTTTTTTTCACAACTTCCAATATTGAAAGCGAATTTCATACCAGCTTAATTTTCCGGCAACAAATCATTTTCATTTACCGGACGCAATTCTCCGTTATCCTCTATCAACTCTACCGAATCATCATCGGATACATCTTGAACATCAGCCGTCACGTCAAACTTCACCAAATCAGCAGAAACGTCGCTATTTTCAACGATTTCAGGTTTATATTGCATTTCATTCGCAACCGTACGCAATAACTTCAAATCGTCGCTGTCTTGCCCTATATGCCAAATCATTATCCCACCGTAATCTTTCGATAACTGCGTTTTTTGTGCTATCAAATCGACACCGTTAAAAGTAAAAACTATTCGTCGTGTATCTGTTTCGATTTCTACAAGATTATCTTTTTCCGATAAATTATGAAAGTGTTTGTTTACGTAAGAGAAAGAAATCGAACGTTTTTCCAACAATTCTCCGACCAAATCAAATTCATTGTACCAACCGTAAAAAGGCACTCCGAGAACAACTTTTTCTGCATCAACATTTCTTGTATCAGTCCAATAATTCAAATGCTTTTGTGCATGAAAATATGAAGAATGATTACGCAATTTTTTTTCAAACAATCCGGACTCGTTGTACGCCATGATATTTATAAAATCAAATGCATGAACAGCCTCATCAGTCAATTTCTTTCCGCCGTAAATATTAAAAGCACCGGAAAGCTCAATTTTATTCTGAGACAACTTTTCTTTTGCCAAAACTATAAATTCTGAAAATTCCGGTAAAATCATAGCACCTTCAAGGTCTAAATCTATTCCGTCCGCCTTATAATGTTTTGCAAGCTCTACAAGTTTTTGAGCAAATAAATTATGATTTTCCGGACGAAGCAAATAACGATAACGGTCTGCATATTCCGATGCTGCATGAACTGCCCCTCCGGCGATTGAAAGAAAAACCTTACAATTATCATGTTTTGCTTTTTTTATAAGTTGCATAACTTCATGCTCTTGAGCTTCATCACAATAAAAATTATATTCTTCGTCCGGATTGTAAAACCACAACAATAAATGCGTCAAATACGGCGTGCCGGCGTCATAATCGGCAGACACTGCATACCTTGCCGGGAAATATCCGACAATCCTTTTACCTTGATAATCTTTTATAAATTTAGATTTATCATACAAACTTTTTTGTGCCTGATTTTTACATGAAAAAACAAGCACCATCATCAAAAAAAATATCACATTACGAATACATTTTATCTTCATTACTTATACTTCTCCTTGTCTAAAAAATTATTCTTGAAACACGGCAAATCTTGCTTTACCGCCTCTTTTTGCTTCATACAAAGCTTTGTCTGCCGACGGTATAAGGTTTTCAATACCGCTGACAGTTTTGTAAGTTGAAACTCCTATTG
>JAXJQT010000002.1:0-7089 GCA_036311025.1 Spirochaetota bacterium | reverse complement strand
CTTTAAATAATGCCCCAAAATTCCTCACCCCAAGCTTTTGTTTTGTACTCTCCGCCATTATTTACCCCTTACCCCTTATTCATCTTTTCTTTATGTTCATACGCCAATTTCAATGCTGTTACTACCAAACTCCACATCGTTTCCGGAACATAATCATTAATTTTTACATCCGCATAAAGTTTACGTGCCAGCGGAACATTTTCATAAAGATATATCCCGTGTTCCGCAGCAACTTTTTTTATTTTCTGTGCAAACTCATCTTGTCCTTTCGCTATAACACGCGGAACATCATCCACAACTCTGTCGTATCTTAATGCAACCGCAAAGTGAGTCGGGTTGGTGATTACGACATCTGCTTGCGGAACTATATCATTTAATATTTTTTGTTGCGACAACAAACCTTGATACATTTGCTTCAACTTCGACTTGACCTGCGGATCTCCTTCCAAATCCTTAAATTCCTGCTTTACTTCTTCTTTTTTCATCTTCAACTCTTCTTCATGTTGCTTGTGAACAAAAAAGACATCCGCTACAGAAAAAATCAACATCAAAATCATGACTATAAAAATAATCTTCACACAAACTTTCAATGTAAAAATAAAGCCGGAGGATATATCCATATTGAATAAATCCATTACTTCCAAAATATGACTTTTGATTACAATAAATGCTACAGCTGCAATTATTGTAACCTTTACAATTGACTTCAATAAATTAAAAGCTCCTACCGGCGAGAAAACTTGCTTTTGGAAAAACTTAAAAATATTGGGATTAACCCTTTTAAAATCCGGCACCAACGGCTTGGAATAAAATTTCATACCGCCGATTTGCCCATAATTACTCAAAATTGCAGCAATAAAAGCCACACTTGCCATAGGCAAAAATAATTTCACCATCGGTATAATCAACGTGTCAAAATACATTTTTGGATTGTGCAAAGACAACGTTTGATAATTTTCAAAAATATACACAAAACAACTTCTTAATGTTTTGAAAATATATTTTCCCAAAATCACCATTACACCGAACGCTGCAATAGTAACAACTACCGCCGGAACTTCCTTTGATAAAGCTACACGTCCTTCTTCACGAGCTTTACGTTTTTTGTGTTCCGTTGCTTTTTCAGTTCGTCCTTCAGATTCTGCAGATGCGAAACGTTGTAAATCAAACGGAATATTCAGTAATAAAATACCGTTTTTTTCAACCATTACCCATCTCCGCCATCAAATTCAGAACATTTCCGAATGTATACTCTACAATATTTCCTATAATGTTCACCAAAGCCGGAGTAACCATCATCAAAATCAAAAAACCGACAAATATAGAAATCTGAAAACCTACGGACTGAAGATTCATCTGCGGAGATGCTTTTGCCAAAAGTCCCTGAGTCACAGAAACGAACAACAACATTGCCAATATAGGAAATGATATTTTCAATGCGACAATGAATAAATCTCCCATCGCCGCAAGAAGTCCGTAGTTCGAACCGGTCATGGAAGTCCTCAGTAAATCCGCAAAGTTTACCCTTGAGAATGATTCGAACAAACCGTTCAAAATATACGCCGGACCGTTTCCCAACATAAATACAAGAGTAAAAATCATATATAAAAACTGTCCCATAATCGGCAAACTTATCTGGCTCAACGGATCAAATACTTCACTGGCACCGAATCCCATTTGTACCGAGAAAAATTGTCCGGCTAACTGAAATACGGTAAAATAAACCGACATTATCATCCCCAAAGCCATACCGATTATACCTTCTCCTAAGGCAGACAAACCATATTCAATCATATTCGAACTCGGCTCCGGAACAAAAGCACTTACCAACGGATATATTGCAGCTGTAACCAAAAAAATCAATCCCAGACGAATTGTTTCGGGAAGTGCGTCGGAACTAAAAAAAGACACAGTAAAAAACAATCCCATAATACGTGCGAATACTAAAAGAAATTTTTCAAAATGAAAAACAAAATATTCCATCTTCCCCGCCTGTTATTTCCCCCAATCAAAACACTTTAATGATTTTGACCTATAGTTCCCATCAAGTCAAATAGCCCAACCGTATATTCTTGTAAAACATGAATAATCCAAGGACCACACAAAATCATAGCCAAAAAAATTATAACCATCTTCGGTACAAAAGTAAGTGTCTGCTCCTGAATAGAAGTTGCAGCCTGTAAGATTGAAATAAGCAGCCCCAAAACCATACTGCTTAAAAGCATCGGTGCACTGACCAACAATGTTTTTAATAAACAATCATACATTATGTATTGAACAAATCCACTGTCAAAAACAAAACCGCCCATTTTACTCTCCCAAAGAAAAAGTCATCACATAAAACTCACGAATAACCCTTGAGTCAATAAACTCCATCCATCAACCAAAATAAATAAAATTATTTTAAACGGTAACGAAATCATAACCGGAGGCAACATAATCATCCCCATTGCCATCAAAGTCGATGCAACAACCATATCGATTACAAGAAACGGAAAGAATATTAATACCCCCATTTCAAACCCGACAGTAAGTTCATTAATTACAAAAGCCGGAATCAAAATATAAGTAGGAACATCATCAAACGTTTGCGGTGCCGGAAGATTTCGCATATTCATAAAAAAACCGATATATTTTTCATCAGTCTGACGCAACATAAAATCACGAATCGGATTTGAAAGCTTGGTAAAAAACTCATTCAAACTCAAGCGTTCCGATGCCGGTAGCTCATTTTGATTTACAAAAGGTTGAATCGCTTCATTATTAATTTTTTCAAAAGTCGGCCACATAATAAAAAGCGTCATAAACAGAGCAAGCCCAAACATTATCTGGTTCGGAGGGACTTGCTGCAACGACAATGCTTTTTTTATGAAATCAAAAACTATTATAATTCGCAAAAAAGACGTCATCAGCACCATAACTGACGGTGCCAAAGTAATTATGGAAAGAAGGAATAGTATCTGTAATGATAACGCAACTTCTTTTGGACTTTCTGCTTCTTCAATATTCAAATCTATCTTAGGGATAGGAATCGCAGTACCTCTGTCTTGAGGTATTGCAGGAACCGTACATAAACAAAAATACAGTACTACAAAAATAAAAGTATATAGTCTTCTCATCCCCCCCCCCTTAAAAAAGACTGATTTATATAAAAAAATCACTAATTATCGGTTTTTATGTCACTCTCAATATTTTCTTTGTCCGACAAAACTTCTTTTTTTTCATTTAACGTATTTATTCGCATTGTCTGTTTCTGTAAAAAATCAACACTGCTTTCTTCATAATCAAAATCTTTTTGCTTATCATTTCTTACATTGGAGATTTTCAATATCTCTTGAAAAACATTGGCAAATGATTCACCGGCTTTAATTTTTTTTTCCTGCATTAAGCGTTTAAGATTTTCAATCTCTTTTTCATCTGTAACTTCACTCAAATAATTAATGGAATCATTTGTCACACCGATGATAAGAAATTTTCCTGCAATATAAACAACTTGCACATTTTTTCCCATACCTAAAGGCAACGACAACAAAACAGATGTTTCCTCTGCATTTTTATTAGCTAACGAATTGGTCTTTTTCTTGAGAAAAAAATAGATAAGATAAATCATCGCACAGATGAGTAATAATGAAAAAAATAAACGAAAATATGAAAAAGATACTCTGCCCACACCGGGAGAAAAAGTCCTTTTTGAATTATTATCATTTGCATTCTGATTATATGCATCTCTTATTCCGCTAATCTTTTCTTTTTCATAGCTACTTATATCAGCAGATGCATCATTTTGTGCATACGACAACACAGGACATACCATTTGAAATGAAATGAAAATCAACAACCAACAACAAACGCTTTTCATTTTGAGAAAATAACCCCGCCAACAACAACTAAAAAAACATTATCTGCAAAAAACCAACAACTATTTTTAACAGATAATTAAAGTACATCTTACGATGTACTTTAATTTTAACAATTACATAAGTAATTTTTATTTTATATTAAGTCAATTCTCTTAATCTTTCCATCGGATCGACGATTTCTGTTACACGAACACCGAAGTTTTCATCGATAACAACAACTTCACCCTTAGCAATCAACTGACCGTTTACCAACACATCTACCGGTTCACCTGCTAATTTGTCAAGCTCGATAACAGTACCTTCTCCCATTCCGAGAATATCTTTAATGGATTTTTTTGTACGCCCCAGTTCTACTGTGAGCTCCATGTTTACATCCATTAAAAGTTTTATATTACTATTTTCTCCGGTTTCCATACTAGGCATTCCGTTAAAATCTGAAAATTGTACACCTCTTACCGGTACCTGTTGTGCAGGTGGAAATCCACCGCCCATCATTGCTGAATTTCCCATATTCATCATCCCCTGATTTGAATTCATCATTCCTGCATTCATTCCCATCGAATTATTCCCTTGAGGAGCATTACTTACAGGCTGAATAGCACTTAAAAACTCTTTTGCAATATTTATGTCATAAATCTCTGTCAATACAGAAGGAGAATAACCTTCTATAGCAAAATCATAAGATATTTTTAAATATTCCCGAGACGGATTTAAACTTGTTGAATTATTATCTTTTACTGCTGTTTGAGGCGGTGCAGGTTTTAAACTCTTGCTAATTTTTGCACCGATTTTATTTGCAACATTCCCGGATATTACATTCATTGCCTCACTTACCGCACTCAATGAAGCATCTGTCAGCTCACCGCCGTTTTGTCCCATCATTGATTCGCTAAGTTCTTTTGCAATATCCACACTCAAAAAGTAAAGATGTTCACCGACTACACCTTCCTCATAGTCCATTTTTACTTCAACAATTTGACTCGGCAAACTTCCGCATATCATAGCAGGAGTTCCGGATTCTACACGAGGATTATTGATTACAACTTTTTTCCCTACTGTTATTCCTAAAACATCTTCAACACCGGAAGATACTTCAACAATCATATTTTTTAGAAGTGACAAATCTGAACCGGAAAAACTTCCGCCTCCGCCGCCATTTCCTCCGTTATTGCCCATAGGAACACTAGGCTCTTCCAAATGCGACATATCAAAACCGCTATCATCAGTTCCTTGCAATAATGCATCAATTTCATCTTGAGACAAAGCCCCGTCGCTCATTCTACCCCTCCATCCTCTAGCTCATCAGCCATTTGACTGTCTTTATTGTCTTCTATCTTATTTACAATTTGTACCGCAGCCTTACTTCCCAACTTTCCGGGTCTGCAATCAAATTTTTCCTTACCACCGATTTTTATTTTGAAGTTATCAGTAATTTTTACATTATTGAGCTTCACACAATCGCCCGGCTTTAAGGAAACAACATCTTTTATTCTTATATCAATACTGCCGACCTCAACTACAAGATCTACAATTACACTGTTTAATCGTTCTTTTATTACTGATAGATTTTCAGTAGTAGCACCTTTTCTGACACTTGAATACCAATACTGCCCGGAAAGCTTAGAAATTACCGGTTCTATCGTAATATAAGGAATACAAAGATTTGTCATACCTTCCACATCGCCGATTTTAGTTTCCAAAGTAACCAAAACGACCATATCTGACGGAGGTACAATCTGTGCAAACTGCGGATTTACTTCAATACGTCCAAGACGAGGACGCAAATCAATTACGTTTGCCCATGACTCACGCAGATTCCCTAAAATTCTAACAATAACACTTTCGATAACGGCGATTTCAATCTCCGTCAACTCTCGTGCCATTTTTTGATTTCCCTCAGCTTTACCACCGAACAATTTTTCAATAATTGCAAAGGTAATAGACGGATCCATTTCCAATACTGCACTACCTTTCAATGGCTCCATATCAACTACTGCAAGCGTAGTCGGATTAGGAATAGAACGAATAAATTCCTCATATGTCAACTGGTCAACAGACACTACATGTACATGAACCATCGCACGCAACTGAGCAGACAAACTCGTAGAAGTCAATCGTGCAAAAGTTTCATGAATCATTGAAATTGTACGGATTTGATCTTTAGAAAACTTATCAGGACGCTTAAAGTCATAAATCTTAACTTTACGCTGCTCACTGTTATTTTTCATTTCATCAGCATCAACCTCTCCGGTCGAAATGGCTGTTAATAACTGATCAATCTCGTCTTGAGATAAAACTTCATTCATAGTTGTTAGCCCTATTTCCCTAAAATTAATTTCCCATTAATGTATATTCCTGGAAAAAGATTCCCTCGATTTCACCTTCATTTAACATTCTGTTAATTTGTTTTACTAAGTCATCTTCCAACTTACTCAACGGATCTACATCTGAGAAATAATTTGCTTCAAGTTTTGAAAGAGTTTTGATAACGATATCACGAATTTGTGCTTTATTTTGAGTCAATTCAGTTTGTAATTTCTTATTTTTTTCAGCATAAGCCAATGCTATATCAACCTGAATCATTTTTCCGTCTCTTAATTGCTGACGAAAAGGTGTATCCATTGCCAAAATCGCAGGATGTTCTACATGAGGCTTTCTAATATCTGTCAAGCCGTTATCCGGAGTTCCGGCACCACCGGTTCCCGTAGAAGAACATTTTACAACTAATAAACAAACCACTACCACTAATGTAATTAATAATACAATTCCGGCAACACCGGAAAGAACCTTAATTATAAAAGGATTTAATCCCTTTTTTTTGGACTCCATTCCACCGCCGTCTGCATCATCCATATTGTTTAAATCATCTTTTTCGTCCGACATTTGCCCCTCCCCCTATTTTCGGTTTTTGCATAGTATTTTAAATTAATACAAAAGTCAAGAAATTGAAATTAAAACTCAAAGTTGCTTCAATCCCTGACATTTTGCTTTTTTTTAATCCCTTAATATAAGTACATCAACTCTACGATTTCTCGCCATTCCTTCTTCTGTATCATCATTCAATAGCGGAATCGGCTGATATTCTCCATAAGAAACCGCTGCAAGATTTGCTGGATTGACACCAAAATCTATTAAATATTTCAAAACATTCAAAGAGCGTTCTGCTGCCAAATCCCAGTTTGTTTCCCATGGTCCGTCCGGATCTGTAGGTCCTTTATCAGTGTGACCT
>JAXJQT010000001.1:0-2983 GCA_036311025.1 Spirochaetota bacterium | reverse complement strand
TGAAAAAAACGAGGTTTCACGGCTAAAAAAGTTAGATGAAAAAATGTTGTTTTTTGGGGAATTTTGATATAAAAAATCAGCAAATCAGGAGTTAAGATGATAAAAAAGATAGTTTTATTTGCAATTTTTGCCATTATTTTTTGTCTTGCAGCTTGTGAAAATGAACCGCCGAGTATTAGAAATCCTATTTATAATATTGTGGTTTATGAGGACGGAAGTTATCTCGGAAATAAAGGCGGTGTTTTTTTGTCGGTTCATTTTATTTTGTATGATGAAAACGGACGTGAGGACATCGGTGATATATGTCTTATAAATACTGATTACGGATATTCATGGAATCTTAAAAATGAAGATTTAGAAGTAACAAAATGGAAAGATGAAGTCTATTATGGTTATTCTTTTTTCGAATATGATAATGCGGAATCTGTTTTATTGGGGAATTATATAATTCGTGTTTATGATAAAGTCGGCAATGTGGCAGATTCCGGCTTCCTTGTTGAATTGGATGATTTTTCTGGAAATGTTTATACTCCGTCTTTTCCGGAATATGAGATATCCGTAAAAGATAATAAAAAAGAGATTGAAATAGAAAAAATGAAATATCTTTCGTGTGAAATAAAGTTTCCGAGAAATCTGGATTATTTTAAAAATTCCAGAAAGAAATTTGAAGCAAATCAGAAAATTGTTTTAGCGGATAAAATGCTGGAACCGAATACTCTTATATCTTTTAGAGTAAATGCAGAACCGGACGGAAAAATAATTTATTTCTTAAAGAATTTCAGAGTTCCGAGAGAAGTTAAATAATTTTGTATACTCTTTGCAAAGGAACAAATGTTTAGCTTGCAAATATTTTTTACTTTTAGTAAAGATGACGCTTTGTTAATTAAAGGAGCAGTTTATGTCTTATAAGCTTGTGAAGGGAGAATTTCTCATTAAATGTAATTGTGACGAATGTTCGTATAGTCAGCGATTTGAAATTACGGATGGCTTTTACGGAGAAACAGAAAATGACGCTTTACAAGTAGCTTCAGAACAGGCGAAAATGATGGCAGTGCTTGAGCATCAAAAAGATTTTCCGCAACATACAATTGAAGATATGTCTGTGGAAAAAAGTAACGGTATTTATGAGTTTGTTTTGTTTAAAAAATTACTTCATTCGGAACAAAATGAGAGTGTAAAATATAAAACTTATAAAAAAGGCGATGTGATACTTGCCGGGGATGAAAATTTTTACGGACTTTGTGAAGTTGTCAATGGTGTAGCAAGTATTTGTCGGGCAAAGAATCTTACATTTAAGCCGGGGGATGTTTTTGGTTTGTCGCAATTATGCGTGAATCAGATTCGCAACGGTGATTTAATAGCTGATGAAGATGAAACAATGATTGCTTTTTATAATATGAAAGAACTGTTTAGTACTGATTTGAAAAAATGTCTTGATCTTTATCATGCATCTTTTGAAAATATTTTTGCATTGATAGACCATTTAAAGGACGAAGCAATGATGTTGGAGAAAAAATTAGAACAAGAAGATATTCAGAAGAATAATATGGAAATTAAATGCGAGTCATTGAAAAATATTGTGTTTGAGAAAAAATAGTGTAAAATAATTGTCAATCTTGCAATAAAATAAACGCTTCCTTGTTTAAAGCAAATAAGGAGGCGTTTTTTTATGCGTTTGATTTTGTTTTTAAGCTTATTATTTATTTCGTGTACAGAGACTATAGAATGGACAGCAGAAATAAAGAATTGTTCTTTCGAATTTATAGTTGAGGATTGCGAATATTCAATTCCTTCCGGAAGCTGTACTAAAAAATATTTATTCATGAAAAATCTTGATAATTCGGCAGTGAACTACAGTTT
This sequence comes from Spirochaetota bacterium, assembly GCA_036311025.1. Lineage (GTDB taxonomy): Bacteria > Spirochaetota > GWE2-31-10 > GWE2-31-10 > GWE2-31-10 > RGIG8597. The sequence goes on along the minus strand of JAXJQT010000001.1, from coordinate 1,123 downwards.
TATTTGTGAGCAATCGGAAAATGTATTTGCCGGGGAAATAATAAGCGGCAGATATATGGTTGCGTACTATTTTCTTGTGTCGAAAAATGTCGGCGATGAATTAAAATTTTATGCGGATGCTTATTCTGTACAAGAGATAAATCTATATTCTGATAGGGAAAATAAAAAAATAATCGAGTCAAAAAAAATAATTGTTGCTCCGGCAAAGATATATTCAGATACAACAGGGCTTAAAGTAGATTTTGATTCTTCTTATGATTTTTTTCAGATTTACGGAATCTCAGCTTTTTCAATCAAACATAACGGAAAAAATAAAAGCTACGACAAGCGTGACGGTTATAATTATTTTTTTGAAAATGTCGGTTTGCCGGGAAATAAATTGCTTGCTAATTTAAGTTATTCAATCAGAAATTGCTATGACAAAGAATTCTTATTGAGTAATGGAATAAAAATAACAACAACAAGACTGGAAAATTTAAATATTTTTAATCAAACCGAGTGAAAAATTAATAACTTTTTATTATTTGTGCTTGTTTTCTCCATAATTGTCTATAATAGCGACGGCTTTTTTTAAGCTAAGCATGGGAATTGTTTATCCTTTGTTGCTTTTAAAAAAAGGCAAGGAAAATATTATTCTTTGCTTGTATTTTTTCAAAAATATTATATACCATTTGGTATAGAGTTTATGGACAGGAGATTATAAGATGATTACATCAATGAAAGCTGAAGAGATTCTGGGTATTGTAAATTCGAATCACCAGAATCCTCATTTGGTATTAGGATGTCACGTGGTGGATGTGCCGCTTGAATCTGAAGTGAAAAAAATTCCGTCAGTACGAACATTTCTGCCGGATGCAAATAAAGTTTTTGTTGTGGATAAGAAAACCGCAGAAGAATATCCGATGTTTAAGGTTCATGATGACGGCTTGTTTGAAGCATTGATTTGGAATAAAAGTGCGGATTTTGAATATTGTTTTAAAGCAATCGGTATAAACGGAAAAGAGTGGAGTTTCGATGATCCTTACGGAACTTTTGTAGAAGGTTTGACTGCATTTGACCGTTATTTGTTCAATCGTTCACAGCATTATAAAATTTATGAGAAAATGGGAGCTCATTCTATGAG